>CAINDC010000079.1 GCA_903847275.1 uncultured Pseudomonadota bacterium | reverse complement strand
CTTTTTTTCAAACCATGTTGAATTGTTCGATACACTATTTTTGCGTTTGACATTGGTAGTAACCATAAAATCGAAAACTATATTTTTATCAATTGCTTATACTTTTTCAAGTGTCTTTTCAAAAGTGTACGGTAGTGAAACACACCAGCGGCTATAAAAATATTTAAAATAAATTTAACCCAAATCAAAAAAAAGCCAAAAACGCATAATATATTGATTTTAAATCATATTTTATGAATTTAATGGCTTAAATAGGTACCCTATTTTTTCAAAATCAGACTGGTTTGAGACTTTGGCAATGCTATTGATTTTATTACCTGCACTGGTTTGCAGGGACTATCCAAATTTTAGCATGGAAATTTTGACGAAATGTTCTGCTCTATTTTTAGAGATTCCCTACAAGTTTGAATTGAATAAATACCGAAGTACCTTCATTCGGAATACTTTTAATATAAATGTGGCTGTTAAATAAATTAAAAATTTCTTTTGACAGAGATAATCCTAATCCTACACCCGCCACATTTCCAGACTTATCAACACGGAAGAATCTGTCAAAAACGTGAGCAATATCATCCTCTGTCAAACCTAAACCTTCATCACGCACTTCAATTTCAAGCGTTTTTTCAGTTTCATCGTGATTGACATTTAGCCAAACATTTCCGCCATTAGGTGAGTATTTGTAAGCATTATCGAGAATGTTATTTAACGCTTGTTTGAATTTGTTTTTATCGACATTTAAGCTAATTTCAGATTCAAAAGGTGAATAAACGACAGCTGTACGTCTTTCTGGAAGTATGAAATTATCAATCGTATCTTGAATTAAATCGGTCACTTTATGTGATTCAATAACAAAATCTGCACCAGCACGTTCTTCGATTCGACTTAAATCCAGTAATTCGGTAATCATATTGATTAGCCAACTCGATTGCTGATAAATCATTTCAATAATTTCAGGTTGCATTTTGACTGGAATCATTCCACCGTTAAGCAATTCTGAATAACCGTGAATTGTTGCAAGTGGCGTGCGTAATTCATGCGTTGCACTCATTAAAAATTCAGATTTAATACGATTGGCTTCTTCTTCTTTTGTCACGTCATGGAAAAAATATAGTTTCCCCAACACTGCTTGATTTTTTAAATAAATTTCTTCCCTACCACATAACAAAACAGCGTGGCGGGGACGGGTTAATGTAAAACGTAAAATTTGATTCGTATTTTTTAACGTAGCGAATTGCTCTGTTGTTTGACTTGATAAACTGGATAAACTGGTCAAAAACTGTTCTTTTGTCATATTTAACAAATTTGAAATCGAAATCCCCGTGATTAAACTAATCGCTTTATTTGCTAACAAAATTTTATTTTGGTGATCCACTAAAACATAACCGATTGGGCTAACATCGAAAACACTTTGTAATTGGGCGTTACTTGATGCCAATTTCCGCTCACTTTTTGTCAATGCGATGATGACTTTTTTGTATCTAACATTGCTGATATAAAAACCGATAATCAAAACTAAAAGAAAAATGCCGACAATAGGCGAAAGATATTTAATGAGTAAAGGCAGAAACTCTTGTTCTTCGTAGACACCGAACCATTTGTTATACAATTTGTCATAAATTCCGCTAGCTTTCGTCAAAGCTAAACCTTCGTTAATTTTAGCTAGTAATTCAGCATTTCCTTTCTGCACCGCAAATGAGAATTTTTGTGAAAAATCAACTGTAATGGGCAATACATCAATGGTGGTTAGATTTAATTTTTCTAAAGTTAATTTGCCTGTCAATTTTCCCAATAACAGGGCGTCATATTGTTCTGAAGCTAATAATTTAAAACCCTCTTCTGCTGTATCAACTAATACCAGTTGCTTTTCCCAACCTTTTGAAACGGCGTAATCGTGTGCCAAATCGGCATTCAAAACGATAATTTTTTTATCGTTTAAATCCTTCTCGGAATGAATTCTATCGTCACCATAATGCACAAAAATCGCACCATGTACAATCACATGTGGGACGGTGAAATCAACAAATTTGCGGCGTTCATCTGATTGCGCTAGATTGATAAGGACATCTATTTTTCCCGATTGGAACTCCGACAAGACATCATGAAAAGGCAAAACGCGAATGCTTGAATTGAGATGACTTTCTGCCGCTACCGCTTTCCATAATTCTACGGTAAATCCATCTGCTGTTTCATTGGTCAAACCCAATGCAAACGGTGGATAATTTTGTTCGCTTCCAACGATTAAAATCTTGTCATCGGCGTAACTAAATACGCCGAAGCTCAAGAAAAGTAGCATAAAAATAATGCCTAAATTTTTCATTAGTTAATACCGTCAATAGATTTTTTTGGGGGGGGATTCAAACCAAAACATATATAGATTTTCAGATAAATAGTTTCCAACAGTTTTTATCGCCATGCTTTGATTTTAAAGAATTTTATTTTTAAGAAAGTGGAAGTTATTTATCTGATAGTCCCCACAAACCAATGCAGGTGGGTTAATTTTATGCAAAATCAGTGATCCACTATTTTAAAGTACCTTGATTTTTAAAGGTTTTAAAAAATATCAACATCCTCTTATTTTTTATATCTTATTGATTTTACTACCCG
>CAINDC010000078.1 GCA_903847275.1 uncultured Pseudomonadota bacterium | reverse complement strand
CTTTTTTTCAAACCATGTTGAATTGTTCGATACACTATTTTTGCGTTTGACATTGGTAGTAACCATAAAATCGAAAACTATATTTTTATCAATTGCTTATACTTTTTCAAGTGTCTTTTCAAAAGTGTACGGTAGTGAAACTGTGCGTAACAAAAACATTACGCGCCTAACACAAGCAACATGATAACAATGAAAATCCAAATGCCTATTTTTTTGTCCCTAAACCCCATTTATTTTTTAATAATAAAACATCACTAACGGACACCGTTTAACCTTTCAATCCCTTACGATTACTGGCATAACGTTCAATATCCGCCATCACTTTAATTTCATAAACACGATGACGCTTACCTGTATTTTCACGTCTTACATTTTCCAGCACATAGCCAAACTTCTTAGCAAAGTTACGAATAATACTCGCCACTCGAACAGGTTTGATGTCTGTGTAATTACCAAATTCAGCTGCTAATTCTGGGGCGTGTTCTTTTAGTACCGCCAGTGCTTTCATCAAATCAGGATGCGTAATACCCCTTTCGATTGCGCTTTAAGCAACGGTTTCAAAAACCCTTTGAATATCTTTTGCCGACTCAACAAACATTTGGTTTTATTGCGATGCGCGTAGTTCACAAGGTCAATTTCTTTTAACTTTTGTGAATTAGCAGACAACAATTCAAAGTTAGCCAATATAGAACTGTAACCGTTTTGATAGTTTTTAATGTCTTCCATTCCACTTGGATTGTGTTTTCGATTGCGCCACTTCTAGCCGCTCTGACAGTTTCCATTATTTCGTCCGCATCGTTTAATACTCGCGCATCAAAAAGAATTCTCGCGGCAATGATGCCAGTGCGACCTAATCCACCTCGACAATGCACAAACACTTTTTTTCCTTGCGTTAATTCATTCAACACAAAAGGGCTAATTTCTTCTTGCCAACGTTTTTCATCTGCTTGAGTAGGAACACCAGCATCTACAATCGGAAAGTGCAAGTATTTGATCCCCAAATTTTCTACCGTGTTTTTAAAAAACATTGGATCAAGAGAAACGTTTTTAATGTCCGATTCTTCCATTAAATTTAGCCACGTTGTTGCGCCCCAATTTGCTATGGCGAGTGCATCGATTTCTAAATCACGTTCCCAAACAATACCGCTAAAATCCCCCACGTCTTTTTTTCCAGCACAAAAACTCATCCCAAGCCACCCTTTTAAAATAGGTAGCTCGTCAATATAAATGGGATGTGAAACGCTTGTTCTGATGTCCATTTTTATCACTCACTTTCAAGAACAAAACGTATTAGAGAATTCGATTGTCACAGCCTTCAACTTATCATCAAGCAAAGACAATGACTTCTCAGCGATTTCTTCAGGTATGCCATAAAAAGCCTGTGCAATTCCGCCAGTAATACAGGTCAACGTATCGCAATCACCACCCAATGACACCGCAAGCCGAATCGCATTTTCAAAATCCGTTGAATCCAAAAATGCCACAATCGCTTCAGGTACCGTTTCTTGTGAAGATTCATTAAATTCATAAATCGGGCGAATGTCATCACACGTTCGGTCTAAATCGTAACCAAAATTTTCGACGATATAATTTTTGATGTCTTGTTTGCTGTGACCTGTTCGAGCTAAAAAAATCGCTGAAGCCGTCGCACACGCACCTTTAATTCCTTCGGGGTGATTGTGTGTAATTTCGGTATATTCGACAGCTTTTTTCAAAATTTCGTCGAGCGTATCAAACGCATAACCCACAGGGCTAATTCGCATTGCTGCCCCATTTCCCCAACTGTTATAAGCGGGTGCATTGGGATTTTGCGCCCATCGATGAAACATACTGCCATAACCTGCACCTGGATAAAGCTGATAGTATTCACGCATCACATCTGCATAATTTCTGTCATTCAAAATCGTGTCAGCTAACGCAACTGTCAGTACACTGTCATCGGTAAAAAAACATCTTGGACTGAATAATTCAAATTCGGTTGTTTTGATGTTGTCCCATTCATAAACCGAACCAATAATATCGCCCGTAATTGCACCTAACATAATCGCCTCCTGTGTTTTTTAGTAGCCAACATAATAAACTATGAATGCGACAAAACCTGACCGTTTCAAAAATAATTTTAATTTTTTATAAAAGCCTGATTATGTCGCATTAGTGATTTATCATTACCACCATAAAAATTACTTCCACTGGAGAACAAAATGCCCAAATCTAAAACGATAACAATTCCAAAAGAGTTAATTAAAAAAATTAGAAACGCAAAACATTTGGTTGTTCTAACGGGGGCAGGAGTATCTGCAGAATCAGGAATACCAACCTTTCGTGATGCGATGACTGGTTTGTGGCAAAACTACCAAGCTGAAACTTTAGCCAGTGTAGAGGGGTTTAATAAAAACCCAGAACTTGTTTGGGGTTGGTATGAATGGCGACGTAACATGGTGCTGCAAGCTAAACCAAACCCAGCTCACGAAGCTCTTGCGAAATTGGCAACGCTCGTTCCTAAATTTACGTTAGCAACGCAAAACGTTGATGATTTACATGAAAGAGCGGGAAGTGTTGATGTCTTGCACTTGCACGGTAGTTTGCATAGTCCACACTGTTTTGAGTGCGAAAGATCCCATGTTTTCGATAGCACAACAGCACCTGAAATCAATGAAGAAAAAATCATTGAACCACCTCACTGTTCGCATTGTGGTGGAAAAATTCGCCCTGGTGTCGTGTGGTTCGGAGAAAAATTACCTAACGATATATTTCAACAAGCTGTCGCTGCGACTTGGACGTGTGACGTAATGCTCGTTATTGGTACATCGGGATTCGTTTATCCAGTGGCAAACATACCATTGATTGCAATTAAGAAGAATGCGACCACCGTACAAATCAATCCAAAAAGTACCGATTTTGATTCATTTATGACCTACAATTTAGTTGGCAAAGCAGGTGAAATTTTACCTATTCTTATGGAGCAAATATGTTAACCGAAAAATTCTCTGAAGCAGTAGCCTTAGCAGTAAAAGCACACGATGGACAATATCGTAAAGTAGCAAAAACAATTCCCTATATTTCACATCCTCTAGCAGTGGCTTCTATTTGCCTTGAGTTTGGTGGAAATGAAGATCAAGCAATTGCTGCTTTATTGCATGATGTTTTGGAAGATGGCGGATTGCATTATGAAGCTGAAATTCTTGAAAAATTTGGCGAGAATGTGCATGACATCGTAAAAAATTGCACCGATGGAACACCTGATGACAATGGAAAAAAATTGGATTGGTATGCACGGAAAACTAATTATTTGAATCTGCTAGAATCTGTCAATGAAGCAGCGATATTAGTCATTACTGCGGATAAATTGCACAATGTAAGATCAATCCTGCAAGATTTAGACACAATTGGTGAAAGTGTTTTTGACAGATTTAAAACAAAAAAAGAAGGGACACTTTGGTATTATCGTAGCGTTGCAGATGTATTGCATAGAAGATTAAAAAGCCCAATAACTAGGATTCTTTGTGATTTGGTTTTAGAGATGGAAGAATTCAAAGTAACTGATGTTACGCACCAATAACGAAGATTCAAAGTCCATATTTTCTGGGTTTTCCAGAAATTGATTGCGTAATATCGGTTACTGGTACATTTTACTCAGCTTGCTGATTTCGGCTGCAAACTTAGCGCGTAAATCAGCAGGCTCAAGCACTTCAACGAGAGTACCAAAACTTCGCAACCACCAATGTAATTGCTCTGTATTATTAACCACTGCTTTCACCAAATAATGTTCGTCGTCGATTTTCTCAATATGCTGCGTTGAACTTAAAGGCGTTTCCAATAAAATTTGCTTTAAAAAAAGCCCGACTTTTAATTTCAAAGCGATTTCTCCAAGCATATTGTTCACAGGATAACTAAAGTGACCTTGAGCAATGTATTTTTTTAACACAAAACCTTCTGGTACTGTAACAACCTGATTAAGCAATTCAGCATTTTTAAATCGATGCAATGCTAATTGTTTAATGTCTGTATGTTCAAAAAACGTTGCTACAAGGTAAATTACATTATCCCGAAAAACTAATCCTAAAGGGCTAATTTCATAAACCTTTTCAGGATGATGAAGTGGTTGATAAGTTGCTTTAACGCGTTGATTTTTTAACAATGCCTCATAAACAACCGCTAAAACAGATGATTCAATTTTGGCTTGTGATAACGATAAATTATTATGGATTACTCCAACTTTTTCAGCCCAATGACTAAATTCAGATTCCTGTAATCGCCTATCAGCCTGTTCAAAATAACCCGATAAACGTGAGCTAACAGAAGGCGGTAATAACGGTTCGAGAAACATCTCTGCGAGTTTGAAGGTTAACGCTTCATCCGTTGACATTAACGGAAACTGAGTATGTTTTACGTTATCCGCCCAAAACCAACGGATGGGTTTGTTATTTTCCGTGCTGGTAATGGGGAGAATAAGAGAAATTTTATCCAAATCTCGCTGTACTGTTCTCAACTCAACTTTGTATCCCATTCTTTGGAGTTGATGCCAAATTTCTGGTGTTGTAATTGAGTTTGGTGCTTTTGGAATTAAACTCAACATATCAAAGTAACGTGATAATGAATTCATAAAATCTCAAACTCCTCTTTACAATCGATCAAAAACTGAGCCATTAGATGGTGTAAATATCTTGTGATAAAGCCGCGTTGCATATTCGTCAGTATCACCTGCAATGTAATCACAAATCACCCGCAATCTGTCATTTTCATTATTCTGCCGCTGGTATTTTTCATAATGTTTTCTCTCAAGCAATCGCTTCGGATTATTTGCTAAAGCATCAAACAACCGCAGAATCATTTGTTGTCCTTTATAGACGAGAGTTTGAACTTCTGGCGTTTCTATGACTTTGATAGCGACAATTTGTTTGAACATTTCTAATTCTTGAGATAACGATTCAGACATAACGGCTTGCAAATCTAACAAAGGATTGCTGAAACAATGTCTGGTGTTAATTTCAATTTGACTAATGAAATAATTGACCAAATAACTGATGGATTTTTTACGAATTCGATTTTTACCCGAAAATAAGTCCTGTGCGATGTTTGCTTTAGTTCCGTTTCGTTCATAATCAGAAAAATTTAAATCAACATAATTAAACCAATCTTTTTCGGTAATCAAATTTAACGCAATCCCGTCTTCTAAATCGTGAATCCCATACGCAATATCATCAGCAAGTTCCATAATGGACGTATCAAAACTTTTGAATAGCGTTTTACTGTGTTTGCTTTGAATGGGTTTTGTAGTCAAAAATTGTTGCACATCTTCATTTGAAAAAGGTTCTAAAACCCAATCAAAATAGGATTTATCACAATCAAAAACACTGCATTTAGGCGGATAAAAAGAATCAACGTTGAGTGGTGCTTTGCCATCATCATAAACTTCAGAGTTGACCACATTGGAATAAATCACAGGATATTTGAGCAGTCCAAGTAGTGTTCGCCGCGTAAGATTTAAACCGTCATAATCGGAGTATTCGCCTAATTGCGTACAAATCCGAAATGATTGTGCATTTCCTTCAAAACCGCCGTGATTTCTCATCGCATAGTTGAGAGCGACTTCTCCACCATGCCCAAAAGGTGAATGACCAATGTCGTGAGCCAATCCAATGGTTTCAATCAGGTTTTGTGACGGAATAAATTGAGCGCATTCATCATGCTGATATTTTTCGTATAAATGCTCTGCAATTCCACCTGCTATTTGAGCGACTTCTAGTGAGTGAGTTAGACGGGTTCGGTAAAAATCGCTTTCTCCCAATCCTAAAACTTGGGTTTTGCCTTGTAATCTGCGAAATGATGCTGAGTGAATAATACGCGCCCTATCACGAGCGTAATTATCTCGATTATGGTCTGAGGTTTTGTATTTTCGTTCTTGCCAGCTATTCATCATGTGTTATTTACCCGATAAACAATAATCACCACTCGATATGTAACCACTTGGACAACTCCCT
>CAINDC010000077.1 GCA_903847275.1 uncultured Pseudomonadota bacterium | reverse complement strand
GCTTTTTTTCAAACCATGTTGAATTGTTCGATACACTATTTTTGCGTTTGACATTGGTAGTAACCATAAAATCGAAAACTATATTTTTATCAATTGCTTATACTTTTTCAAGTGTCTTTTCAAAAGTGTACGGTAGTGAAATGCGAAATTAGCAGGCGACCAAGCCTTTAAATTTATCAGCACAGGATTTAGCAAAATCGATGCTTCTGGGCAATTACGTTTTGATGCAACTAGCCACATTCTTTATGGCAGCACTAATGCCGACAGCAAACCTGAGTTTTCGATTCAACTAAACGGTGTAAGCAGTTTGGTTGCTGGTGATTTCGTTTTGTAATTGATTTGGTTGTACCGAGGGCGTGATTTTTGTCACGCCCTTTTTTGTTACATTTAAAACCGCGAAATCCCCACTGCTTCGCGTAATTCAGCCATAAATGGTTGACTAAACGTCCGTGCTTTTGCCGCACCAATTTGCAATTGTTCTTCAATGTGAGACGGTTGCAACAATAACGCTTCGTAACGTTCCCGTGCAGGTGCGACTTCGGCATTCACTTTTTCAAACAAAATCGCCTTCATTTCACCCCAACCAATTCCTTCCACATAACGTTTCGCGATTTCAGCGACTTCGTCAGCATTCGCAAACGCTTTGTACATACTAAACAGCGTGCAATCGACGGTATCTTTTGGTTCATGCGGTTCGAGAGAATTGGTTTTGATTTTGTTAATTAGCTTTTTCAATTTCTTTTCGGGTTCAAACAACGGAATCGTATTGTCATAACTTTTACTCATTTTACGCCCATCCAAACCCGACAAAATCGCACCTTGTTCATCAATCAGCACTTCGGGCAAGGTGAAATGTTCGCCGTAAATGTGATTGAAACGTGCGCCAATATCTCGCGCCATTTCGATATGTTGGAGCTGGTCTTTCCCGACTGGCACTTTATTCGCGTTGAACAATAAAATATCTGCCGCCATCAAAATCGGATAACTAAACAAGCCCATCGTAATCCCTTTGTCAGCATCATTGTCTTCATTTTCAGCAACCGCCGCTTTATAAGCGTGCGAACGATTCATCAAGCCTTTCGACGTGACGCACGTCAATAACCACGTCAATTCCAAAATTTCTGGTACGTCAGATTGACGATAAAAAACTGCGTTATTTGTATCCAAACCCAACGCCAACCACGTCGCGGCGATTTCCAAACTCGATTGACGAACGCGCTCAGGTTCTTGGCATTTAATCAGCGCGTGATAATCCGCTAAAAAATAAAATGGCGTGACGTTGGTATTTTCACTCAGGTTAATCGCTGGACGAATCGCGCCGACGTAATTGCCTAAATGCGGTGTGCCAGTGGTGGTGATTCCAGTTAAAACAATGTCTTTTTTCATACAAAATACTCAAAAGTGAAAAGGTGAAAATATAAACCGTCATTTTATAGTAAAATTTCGGGTATTCACGGTTTAAAACAGGAGAATTTGAATGCCACACAATGAGAAACACGCTTATATGCGAATTAACGTCGATAGTGAAATGCGTTACCGATTGGCAGATTCAAACGAATTTCACACAGCGCAATGTACATCATTAAGTGGTTTAGGCATCTCATTTATTACGGCGCAATTTTATGATGAAGGTAAAGCAATGGAAATTAATATAACGCCACAAAGTTCGATTACACCTGCATTAACAGCTTTTGTCGAAGTGACTCATGTCGAATCACTCAATGATGGAAAATATAAAATTGCCGCCACCATTAAAACTATTAAGGGCTAAAAATGTTTACGATTACAAAGGAAGTTTATTTTTGTTATGGGCATCGCTTGATGAATCATGGCGGAAAATGTCGCAATTTACACGGGCATAGCGTCAAAGCAGCGATTTCGATTACGCACGAAAATTTGAACGACCAAAGTATGGTCTGCGATTTTTCGGACGTGAAAGACTGCGTGGAAAGTTATGTAAATACACAACTTGACCACAATTTTTTGCTGCACAAAGATGATCCAATTATTCCCGCATTGATTCAAAATAATGAACGATTTTTAGTTCTCGACGAACATCCAACCGCCGAAGTATTAAGCAAAATGATTTTTAAGCATTTGCAAACGAATGGTTTTCACGTCACTGAAGTGGCTTTATGGGAAACCGCCAGCGCGTGTGCAAGTTATCGAGAATAATTAAAATTATTCCCTCAATTCAATCGCCTTTTAATTTTTATTTTTGAAGAAATATGACCACTCAAACACCAAAAAACATTCGTCGCGAAGATTACACTGTTCCCGATTTTTTAATTCTTGACGTGAAATTGCATTTTTTACTCGATACTGAAAATACCAAAGTGCTTTCGACGCTGACGTTGCAACGTAATTCTGTCAGTAAAAATTCCAGTTCTGATTTAGTTTTGCATGGCGAAAAATTGATTTTGAATCGTGTCACGTTGAATGAATCGGAATT
>CAINDC010000076.1 GCA_903847275.1 uncultured Pseudomonadota bacterium | reverse complement strand
CTTTTTTTCAAACCATGTTGAATTGTTCGATACACTATTTTTGCGTTTGACATTGGTAGTAACCATAAAATCGAAAACTATATTTTTATCAATTGCTTATACTTTTTCAAGTGTCTTTTCAAAAGTGTACGGTAGTGAATCCAATCGGATTACTGGGAACAATTTTGGAAGAAATTTGATCAATTTCAGGGGGCGGCAGTACATTAAATGGAATCAGCACCCACTGAAACTAAAAGAAATTGACCTTGTGAACTACGCGCATCGAAATAAAACCAAATGTTTGTTGAGTCGGCAAAAGATATTCAAAGGGTTTTTGAAACCGTTGCTTAAAGCGCAATCGAAAGGGGGTATTACGCATCCTGATTTGATGAAAGCACTGGCGGTACTAAAAGAACACGCCCCAGAATTAGCGGCTGAATTTGGTAATTACACAGACATCAAACCTGTTCGTGTGGCGAGTGTTATTCGTAACTTTGCTAAGAAGTTCGGTTATGTGCTAGAAAATATAAGACGTGAAAATACAGGCAAACGCCATCGTGTTTATGAAATTAAAGTGATGGCGGATATTGAACGTTATGCCAGTAATCGTAAGGGATTGAAAGGTTAAACGGTGTCCGTTAGTGATGTTTTATTATTAAAAAATAAACGGGGTTTAGGGACAAGAAAATAGGCATTTAGATTTTCATTTTGTTATCGGAATTAGGCGTATGGTTATTTTACTATGACCAACCAATAGTTATAACTCACAATCTTATTTGTGAATAAGCGATGAAAAAAGATATTTAGAAAATGACAATTTTTAGCGATATTCATAGAATGTTTATGAAAATTTATTTTTAACAAAATTTGCATATAAAATAAAGACTTATGATTTTAAGATATAAACTTATTTACCTATTTTTATTCATTATTATTTCATTTTATTCTGGTTTTTTTATTTATTCAGAATATCAAAGAACAATCACTGACGCGGAAAAGCTCACTCAAAATTTTTCAAAACTATTAGAAATAAGATTTGAAAATATTTTATCCCGAACTATATCGATATTGGATTTTCAAGCCCATGAATATCCAGAAGCCGTATTAACACAATCATCGGTGCAGAAAAACAAATCCACGATTAACGCAAATATACAGCGGTTGGTTCAAAATTTCCCCGAAATATCTAACGCTTATATTTTCGATGCAAATGGCGATTTGCTTTACTCATCTGATGAAAACACGCCAGAAATCAACTTAGCGGATCGTCCTTTTTTCATTACGCTAAAAGAAAAACAAACCGATGACGTTGTATTTTCAGATGCAATGATTGCACGCACGACTAATCGTTGGTCACTGGTTATGGCGCACGGAATTTATAATCCAAATGGAAAATTTTTAGGCATCGTCACCACATTACTGGATTTACAGAAAGAAACGGAATTTTTAAAATCATTTCAAATTGGCAATGAAGGGGCGGCGTTAATTAGAAATTTAGATCATAAATTGATAATACGGCATCCACAGATTGAATCCGCTGTTAATCAAATTGCGTCCCCTCAAAATGTAATAAGACAAAAAATTGATTCAGGCATTTATTCTGGAACACTTGAACACCTAGCTATTCTTGACAACGTAAACCGAATTTCGAGTTTTGAAAAAGTTAACGGTTATCCGTTTTACATTTTGATAGGCGTTTCTAAAGACGAATATCTAACGACATGGCGTACTCATTGTTATCTTCTTTTTTGGGTGACTGCTTATTTTTGTTTTTGATTGGTATCGCTTTTTTAGAAATTATAAAAATAGAAAATTATCGTCAAACCAGTGAATCAGAAAAACTCGAATTGGCAGAACGCTTTGAGAAAATTGCGAATCAATTAACCAGTGCTATTTTTCAATTTCAAATGTTCCCCGATGGCAGAGTTTGTGTGCCTTATGCGAATGAAGCCTTAAAAAATATCTACCGTTTGAATCTTGAAGATCTTCGTGAAAATGCGAATGCCGTATTTGATATAGTACATCCCGATGATTTAGAAAAACATATTGAAAAAATTAAAGCCTCCGCTGCCAATCTAAGTCAGTGGGAAGATGAATATCGTCTGAAATTTAAAGACGGTTCAGAATGTTGGTTGTATGGAAATTCTAAACCAGAATTAGAACCCGATGGTTCTATTTTGTGGCATGGCTTTTTAACCGACATTACGGAACGAAAAAAGAATGAACAAGAAATTATTGAAAGTGAACAATTAACGAATAGCATTATTAATTCATTAACCGCTCATATTGCTGTTTTAAATAATGAAGGCGTAATTATTGCCGTAAATCAGGCGTGGATAAAGTTTGGTAAAGAAAATGGTCTGATTGGTGATTCGGTGGGTTTGAATTATTTAAATACTTGTGAAAATGGTATTGAATGTGACGAATTTTCTACCGAAGCAGCTATTATGAACAATGGTATTTTGGAAGTATTAACAGGCAAAAGAGATGGTTTTTATTATGAATATCCTTGCCATTCGCCGACCGAAGAACGTTGGTTTTATATATCCGTTACGCCATTAAGTAATCAAAATTCGGGTGTGGTGATTAGTCATAAAGACATTACCGACAGTAAAAAAACGATGTTAGCTTTAAAACTTGAATCGGATAAAAATCAGGTGTTTTTGCATAATGCGACTGATAACGTTCACATCCTAGATGAACATGGCTATGTTATCGAATGCAGTGAGTCTTTTTGTTCAAGTCTTCAATACAGTCGTTATGAAATGATAGGTATGCACGTTTCACAATGGGAGGCGTGGATTGAACCTGAGCAAATTATGGCGGTATTAGAGAATCTTTTTAATGAATCCGTTACTGCTCAATTTGAATCCATTCATCGTCGTAAAGACGGCACAACCTTTGATGTTGAAATGCGGTCTAATCACATTGTATTTAACGGTCAATCTGTACTTTTTGTTTCGGCTCGCGATATTTCAGAGCGCAAATTGGTTGAAGAAGAAATGAAAATAAAAACGGCTGAATTGATTGTCGCTAAAGTGAAAGCAGAAGTCGCGAATCGCGCAAAATCCGAGTTTGTCGCGAACATGAGCCATGAAATTCGCACACCAATGAATTCAATTTTAGGATTTTCTGAAATTTTATTGCCTTTAATTACCAATCCGACGCATAAACATTATTTAGATGCGATTCATCGCAGTGGCAAAACGTTATTACAACTGATTAACGATATTTTGGATTTGTCTAAAATTGAAGCAGACAAAATCGAGCTGCAATACAAACCTGTTTCAATGAAAGATTTGATTGAAGATATAAATATCATTTTTTCTCAACACGCTATTTCAAAAAATTTGTCGTTGTTTGTTTCCATGGATGAAAACTGCCCGCCTTATTTGATACTTGATGAAACTCGTTTGCGGCAAATTTTGTTAAATATCGTGGGTAATGCGATTAAATTTACGCACCACGGCGGGGTAAAACTGATTGTGTCGGTGTTACATACTGATGTTGAAAATAACGCGCTGGATTTACTGATTGATGTTTTTGATACTGGAATTGGTATTCCTGAAGACCAACAAGAAAAGATATTTTTGGCATTTGCTCAACAAGAGAATCAAAGTGTTGAATATGGCGGAACAGGGCTTGGCTTGAGTATTTGTAGAAAATTACTGGCATTGATGAACAGTTACATTTTCGTTAATAGCGCACAAGGAGAAGGCAGTTGTTTTTCTATCATTTTGAACCATGTGCTGATTGCTGACGCTGACGCTGACGCTGACGCTGACGCGTCAGCGAAAATAAAGATTCTTTTTGAACCCGCAAAAATTTTATTGGTCGATGATATGCCTATTGATAGGCAATTGATTCGCACTTATTTAGCGGAGTTTAAGGAATTAACCTTTGTTGAAGCCGCAACGGGTGAAGATGCGTTAAGTTTGGTAAAACTACAATCGTTTGATTTAGTTTTTATGGACAGACTATTGCCCATGATGGACGGTGATGTCGCTTGTTGGCAAATGAAATTCTTAAATCCAGATATTCCCATTATTATGATTAGTGGGGCGGTGACAAAAGAATCCAGCAATTCTCATTATGAAATCAAGCGGTCGTAGGAATAGGTATTTCAAGACCTTTGAGCATAAATTCGAGCATCTGTCGCCAATTGTCAAAGCAAATATATCGAGTTAATGCCCGAATATCATCAAAAAACGTCT
>CAINDC010000075.1 GCA_903847275.1 uncultured Pseudomonadota bacterium | reverse complement strand
TTTAAGCGTTTCACAAAACTCCATAATTAACTTGCTTAATCTAGAAAATAATTCGTCAGTAGTGAATTGTTGCATCTGTTATAAATCTCTTTAAATTCATATTGATACAAATTTTAAATCGTTAAGTCAACAGTATTACCCCCTGGAATGGCTCTTGGGTTAACTAACCAAACATTGGCATGGCGTTTTTTATTCGTTGCTCCAATACCGCTAACTCATTGAAAAATATCACCTGCATTGGTTTGTGGGGACTATCCTGTTGATAGATCATCCACCCAACGCTTTGTACAACGCTACATTTTGTTGCGCGATAATAGCTAAACTTTCAATTTGTAAAATGTGTGTTTGATACGTTGCTTGTTGCGCTTGTAAAACATCAAGAAAACCTGTCAAACCTTTGTTATAACGTTCTGTCGCTAGGTCTAATGCAATTTGATTTGAATGAATCGCTTGTGATAAATAGTCATAACGTTGTGATTCATTTCGGTATGAAACTAACGCATTTTCAACTTCTTGAAATGCCGTTAAAACGGTTGATTGATATGCCAAAAAAGCTTGCTCAAATTGCGCATCTTTGGCTTCGATATTCGCCTGTAACTTTCCCCAATTAAAAAGTGGCATCGTAATCGTTGACGCGCTCGACCACGATTTTCCCATTGGCGTGAAATCGGTAATTTTCAGATTTTGCAGCCCAATAAATGCCGCTAAATTTACTTTCGGGTAAAGTTCAGCCGTCGCAATACCAACATAAGCATTTGCAATCGCCATTTGCCGCTCGGCTTTGCGAATATCGGGACGACGTTGCAATAATTCAGATGGTAAATTCGTTAATGAAAGCGTTGAATTTGGAATCGGTTTTGAATTAGAAAAACGTTTTGCCAACGCATTTGGTTCACGTCCAAGTAAAACACTTAACGCATGAATCGCGTGTTTAATTTCGGTTTCGTAATGCGGTAAATTCGCCGATGTATTATCAAATTGCGCTTGAGTTTGCGCAACTTCGGACGCATTAGACAAACCACTTTGTTGGCGAACTTGAGTGAGTTTCACGATTTCAGCCTGGGTGGCAAGTAAAGTCTCATGTGTGGCGACGAGTTGTTGATTCTCCCTCAACAAAATATATTCCCGCGCCACTTCGCCTTGTAAGGTCAACAAAACATCGTGACTATTTTCAATTTCTACATCAATTGACGCATCGGCAGCTTCGATAGCACGTTGAATACCACCAAAAAAATCTAATTCCCATGCGGTATCAAAACCGAGTTGAAAAATGTTAATAGGTTGACCCGCGACAGGATTTCCGCCACCTGCGGATGAATTATTAAAACGACGACTTGCCACATTTTTACCACTCAAACTGGGCAACCCTGTTGCAATGGTTTCGCGGCGCAAAATTCGTGCTTCTTTCACACGTGATAAGGCTTGTTTTAAATTTAAATTCGCTCCAATTGCTTCATTCATCAATCCGTTCAATGTTTGATCATTAAACGATTTCCACCATTCGGAAGATGTTTTTTGACTGGCAACATTTTCACTCCATTTTTGAGGAATTGGCATTTCGGGTGACTGATAATCACGCCCCACAACGCAAGCATTCAAAATCAAAGGTAAAACAAAAATTAACTTTTTCATTGTGTTGATTCTCCACGTAAACACTAGTACTCAGTCAGTATTTTTTTGCTGGGTTTGATTAGCATTTAATTTACTGATATTGCTCTTTTTAAATAAAACTTTATCCATCATTTTAAAAATGACTGAGTACTAGGGGACTAAAAATCATCCATGATTTTCAGTGTGTGAAATTTTGATGTAATAGATGCTTATACAAATTAGGCGACATTTTTATAACTTGCATTACCGCAAAACCTACAATCACATACACCACCGCATAACCGAGATATGGCGCGTAATAATGTGAAAGTTGTTCAACATATTTTGAAAAATCACGTTGCAAAACGTTATCGGATAACCAATAAAAACTGCTGTTTGAAATCAAATACGCGCTGCTTGTCGCGATGAATAATGTTGCCATTGCTGGAATCGAAAGCGTGAATTCTGAACCTTGCATCGATTTGAAATTGGCTGATAAACGTCCAGCAAACCACATTGCAAAATAGGTTGGAATCAAGAAAGCGTAAGCAGGTGAAATGCAAAAATCACTGACGTTAAATTGTGAAATCGCCACATAATCAAGCAATGCGGCTTCAACCAATAACGCGACAAAAAACGCGCGTGAACTGGAAAATAAACCCGCTAAAAAAAACACTGCTAATGACGCATCTGGCAATGAAAACGCATCGCCAAAATGGTGCATTCGTGTCGCGCCCATCAAGGCAACTAAAGGCAAAGCTGTTTTGATATTCATAAAAATCCTCTTAATTATTGTAATGAATTGAGATAAAAAAGTTTCTATCTGCCATGTTGTAAGTATTCACGGTTTGATAGTTTTTATCCAGCAAGTTATTGAGTTTCGCGCTTAACATCCAATTTTTATTGATGTGATACGCTGAACGTAAATCCACCGTCATAAATCCGCCAACTTCAATCCGTTTTTGTGAAAAATCTGGCATATATGCCATTTCAGGACGATTTCCTTGTGCAATAACGGTTGCGCCTAAATCAAAATCTGAAATGGAACGCGAAACATCAAAAGACAAGGTTTTATCCGCACGTTTAAGCAAACGCTGACCTGTTGTTTTGTCTTCTGGATTGAGCAAATTCATAGTTAATTTCGGTTTGAAACCATAAATTTCTGTACCAATTTCCGCTTCGATGCCTTGAATTTGTGCTTTCGCTATATTTTTAGCCGGCCATCCCAAAATTAAATTATCAATATCAGTGTGATAAGCCCGAATTTCCCAGTTTCCCCAATTGTGATCGCCGATTAAACCGACTTCGTAAGATTTCGATTCTTCGGGTTTTAAATTTGGATTTCCACCGCCGCCCCAATCATCTTTTGGATAATACAATTCATTAAATGTTGGAGAGCGAAACGCATTACCAAAATTAGCTAACGCACTGATTCCATAATTCCAGTTATAACGCCAACCGACACTCCCTGTTACATAATCACCAAACGCTTTATTTTCATCCCAACGCACCGACGCATTCACAAAATGGTCAGTAAATAAACTGCTGTGCATTTCTCCAAAAATACCCACATCGTAACGTGACGATTCAACATATTTTGTAAAACTGTCGATTTCATCTAAACGGTAATCTGAACCTAAAACAAATTGGTGATTTTCTGACACCGTAAATTGATTTAACCAACTGGCATTCCAGCGCGTTGAATCAAATCGACTTGCGAGTTTGTTATTAGAAGAAAAAAACGAATCATTTTGGTCAAGACTTTGACCTAATCGCAACGTTGAACGCCAATTTTCGACAACATCCAAACTGCCTACAATGCTTGAAACTTGGTTCACAAAATTGGTTTTGTTGTAATAACCATCGTAAAGCGTTGTGCCTTCATTGTGTAAAAACGCGGCTTCAAGTTCTGCATTATTATCAAAATGATGACCGACTCGCGCATTCACAGCAGTGTTTTTATAGCCGTCTTTATCAGGTTGATTCGTGCCGCCACCAACATTAAAACCATCGGTGTCAAAATGCGACGCGCTCGCGCTGTACCAACTATTATTTAATTTTCCGCTAATTGAACCAGCTGTGCGTTGCGTGTAATACGAACCACCGCCAGAATCTAACGTTACTTTTGGCGTTTGTGATTCTGTGCCTTTTCGGGTGAAAATTTGAATTACGCCGCCAATTGCTTCAGAACCGTACAAACTCGATTGTGAACCACGAATAATCTCAACACGCTCAATTTGTTCAATCGGGATAAATTCAAATTGCGTGATTCCCGCTGTAACAGAACCGACTTTTACGCCATCAATTAGAACTAAAACGTGAGTTGAATTTGTGCCGCGCATAAAAATGCTTGAGAGTTGACCATAACCGCCGCTTTGTGTGACATCAACACCTGCGCTACCTCGTAATAATTCAGGAATCGATTTAGCTTGCAAGCGTTCAATATCCGCACGGTTAAAAACGGTTGTTGCGGCTGATAACGTATTTTTTGGCACTTCGGTGCGCGTTGCCGTCACAACCATTTCAGGTAAATTTTCAGGTTGTGATTCTTGTGCGTATAAATTTGAAACGCTTGTTAATAAAAGCGTTGAGAAAAGAATTTTTTGCATTTTGGGTTGTCCTTTTTGTGCCGCCCGCACAAAACATGAATATAAAATAGGCAGCAAAAGGCAAAAGAAAACCACAGAAATACTGGCGTTTGAGTGTGTGATGTTCTTTCAAATACAGCCCTCCGCTGTCCGAAATAAACACTTTGAGGTCGGTCTCCTGACTTATTAAGCGATTTTAAAAATCGACATTTTCCGTCTTCCCATGAATTTCACAGTGACATTGCACGAAAACGCTTAACTTAATTTACAGTTGCGGGGGCAGTTTTGGAGTTTAACCAAATTCCCATTTACTCGATATTTGAAAATATCGACACCTGAAAGCGAGCGCGGATTATAGTTTTTAAATGTGAAATTGCACAAGAAAAGCTCATCTGAAAACGTTAATCTGATTCTGAATTAAACGTAAAACAGAATAATTTGTTGGATAAAAATGACCAAAACGTGAATACTTATAATTTGTGCAAAGTCAGTTAAAGAATTGAAAAATTATGAATGAAATAACGAAATATCATTGGGGCGTAAAAGAAGCCGTCGCGCAATTACGAGCGTTGCGTGTGCAATCGTTGGAAAATCGTCAACGTCGAAATAAACCGCCTAAATTGCCGTCGCGTAAAGAGTTACAAGTCATTTTAGATGGATTAGCGGCTGTGCTTTTCCCGAATCGGTTGGGGCGACCTGATTTGACGGAGGAGGGCATTGATTATTTTGTCGGCTACACATTGGATTGTGTGTTACATGAATTATTTAAACAAATTCGTCGTGAATTACAGTTTGTTTCGGGAAGTGAAGGTGTAGATGAAGCAGCCCATCAAAAAGCGATTGAAATTACACGCCAATTTACCACGCAATTGCCAAATGTTCGGGCATTGATTGATAGTGATATTCAAGCAGCTTATGAAGGTGATCCAGCGGCTCGAACACCCGATGAAGTATTGGTTTGTTACCCAGGAATTACGGCGGTAATTTATCATCGATTAGCACATATTTTATACACACAAGGCGCACCATTGGTGGCACGAATGATTTCGGAAATCGCACATTCAGCGACGGGGATTGATATTCATCCTGGCGCACAAATTAGCGAAAGTTTTTTTATTGATCACGGAACAGGCGTTGTCATTGGTGAAACAGCGGTGATTGGGAAACACGTTCGTTTGTATCAAGCCGTGACGCTAGGTGCAAAACGCTTTCAAAAAGATGAAAATGGTATGTTAATTAAAGGCAATTTGCGTCATCCGATTGTCGAAGATGATGTAGTGATTTATGCTGGAGCGACGATTTTGGGGCGAGTAACGATTGGTAGCGGTTCGATTATTGGCGGCAATGTTTGGCTTACACATAGCGTTCCATCACGAAGTGTGATTACACAAGCCAGTGAACGTAGTGAATAAATAAACAACGTTAATTCCATAATCTAATCGTACACACGCAATTTTTTAGTTTAAAATGTCCCTTCTATTTTGCGCCCGTAGCTCAGCTGGATAGAGCGCAGCCCTCCGGAGGCTGAGGTCAGAGGTTCGAATCCGCTCGGGCGCACCAAATTCCATTAAAAAAGCCAACTTTCGTATTTTGACGTAAGTTGGCTTTTTTGTTTGTTAATCTTTGAAATTATCGATTTGTTCTCTGAATCCAGCGTGCAAGCCACGACAATTTTTCATCAGATAATTGTTTCCATTGAAAATGCCATTGCCAATTACCAATTGTTGTTCCTGGCGTATTCATACGATTTTCGCTGTCCAATTCCAAAATATCCTGCATTGGTAAAATTGCCAAATTGGCTACCGATGCCAAAACACTTTTTGCCAATGCAGTCGCAATGTTGGCATTTTCTGCAATTGCTAATGTTTTACAAACAAATACACGTTCTTCAACCGTTAATTTTTGCGCCCAACCAACCGTTGTGTCGTTATCGTGCGTCCCAGTATAAACAACGCTATTTGCTTCGTGATTTTCAGGTAAATAGGGATTATCTGCATCACCACTAAACGCAAATTGCATAATTTTCATACCAGGTAATTTAAATTGAGCGCGTAAAGCATCAACTTCTGGTGTGATAATGCCTAAATCTTCTGCAATTAACAGAACATCATGAAATTCTGTGTAAATCGCAGTTAATAAAGCTTCACCTGCCGCGTTTACCCATTCACCTTTAATCGCCGTTGGTTCATTTTCTGGAATTTCCCATGCAGATTCTAATCCGCGGAAATGATCAATTCGCACAATATCAAACAATGCAGTTTGTGTTTTCATGCGTTGCAACCACCAAGTAAAATTGGTTGATTGCAAATAATCCCAATCGTAATGCGGATTCCCCCAACGCTGTCCTGTTTCAGAAAAATAATCGGGTGGCACACCTGCAACGACAGACATATTTCCTTCGGGCGTAAGTTTAAATACGTCACGATTCGCCCAAACATCTGCGCTGTCGTAAGAAACAAAAATTGGCAAATCACCAAAAATCAAAATTCCACGTTCATTAGCATAAGTCTTTAATGCAGACCATTGTTTGAAAAAAACATATTGTTCAAATTTGATGGTTTCTAATAGCGTTTTTAGAAAAAAACGAACATCATTTAATGCCGCAAGATTGTGATTTTTAAAATCATCAGTCCAATCGTTCCAACTTTTATTATTAAATTTTTGACGTAAAACCATAAACATAGCGAAATCATCTAACCAAAAATGATTCGTTTCACAAAAATGTAAAAAGCTCGCTTTTTCTTCAGCCGTCGCTTTTGCAGAAAAACCAGAAAAAGCTTTACTTAACAAACAATCACGATGAAATTTTGAATGATTTGAACAGGTTTCACAGTGGTCATCTGCATCTAACCATCCTTCGGCGACTAGAGAATGTGCGCTAATCAACGCGGGGTTTCCTGCGTGAGCCGAAAGCGATTGATAGGGTGAACCATCTTCGTGCGTAATGCCAAGCGGTAAAACTTGCCAAATCGTTACGCCTGCCTCTTTTAAAAAATCGATAAACTGATACGCATCGCGACCTAAATCTCGACTCGGTAGCGAAGTAATGTGTAATAACACGCCAGCGCGGCGTTGATTTAAAGTCGCTTTCATATCAGATTCCAGATTAATTTTCAGTGCCTTTTCGCATCGTTCCACCCATTGCAGGCATTCCAGAACCTTGCGTAAATGAAAGAGCTAAATAAGCAGGTGGTTTTTCGCCGAGCAAGTAATACAAATTAGTTAAATTCAAGCGAAATTGTTTTTCAAAACTACTGACAGCATCATTTGGATTGTAATCACCGAACCACCAAAACCAATCAGAACCTTCACAAACAGCAAGTTGTAAATTCGCTTTTTCGCGCAATTCGTCGTCAAGTTCTTTAGTCGCCATAACATGATCAAACATTTTTTTAGCGGCACCCAACATATCCCAGCCACGATTTTTATCGGTGTCGCCAATCCATGTTGAAAAAGTGCCATAAACCCAGCTACCTGCGACCAATTTTTTTAATGGCTTGACGACAACATTTTGTTTTACGCATTCTGAAAATGTCGTCATTTCAATGCGTGGATGATTCGACAAGCGGCGATAAAGCGCACTTAAAAAATAAATGCCATTTTCTGGGAAATGTTCCCACGCATTTTCACCATCCATAATAATGGAAACAACAGCATCAGGAATTTCACGGTCTGCAATGTGTTCTAAGTGGTTAATTAAATCACTTACAGCATCATCGGCGTGCCATTTTGAATATTGAAAACCAATTAAATCAGACAAACCGTCATCACGGAAAAAGCAGTGAATGTCGTTTTTCTTTAATTGAAATGGGTGATAAGTACTTTCAGGTCGCGTATTTTCAGTGCAGGTCAAACTGTTTCCTAATACCGCGCCACCACTTGCAGTCCATTGAAAACCGAATTCATCTAAAATTCTAACGGTTTCTTCACTGACACTACCTTCAGAAGGCCAGCATCCTTTGGGGGCAAAACCAAAAAAGCGTTTGAATGTTTCGACACCTTTTTCCAAATGCCATAAAACGCGTGCTTCACCATTCGGATACGATTTTAATTCTGGCAAAGGTGCGTGTGGCATCGCTTCATGCGCGGTATTTATATCGAGCAACAACGGCATAATTGGATGTGCGTAAGGTGTGACCGATAATTCAATTTGTCCTTTTTCTGCCAATCTTTTATAACGCTCTAAAACATTTGCCAATTGATCCGCAATAATATTGAGCATTTCTAAACGATCTGCTTGTGTGTAATTACTGCCTTGTGCTAATAATCGGTGCGCTCGTGGATCATTTAATTTGACCGTTTCACCAAGCCAAGCCAAGTGATACCACATCAATAAATCTATGATGAATTGTGTATTTATAAAATGCACAATCTCTTTTTCAATAAATAAATTTGCTGTTTTTACTAAATGTTTAAATTGAGGATAACGATTGATTTGCCGTTCTTCATTGGCTTTTAAACAGTCTTGAATAATTTTTAAAGGCGCACAGGGAGTTTTAAAAATCGTCGCATCATCAACTAATGCCGCTAATAATTGGTCGGTAAAAACCGTTTTATCATGGGAATAATCAGTCACTTGTCGTGCGTATTCTTCAATTTGTTCCATTAAAATTGGCGCGAAATTCACGACAACTTTAGCTGCAGGTGCGGCTTCTAAATGTGCCACCATATCAACGTAATCTTTTATAACGTGCAAATATGTCCAAGGCAATTTAAATTCGCCCGAATGCAAATCACGGTATTCGGGTTGATGCATATGCCATGCAATGACTAATTTTAATTTTTTGTTATCTAACATAATGTCTTCTCATTCCTAACATTTCAGGGGTTACTAAAACAATGCCGCCTGGGCTGATATGATAGCGCAATCGATCTTCCTCATGATTTTCACCGATAATCGTACCTTCGGGAATATCACAACCTTTTTCAATGATGGCGCGAGTAATTCGGCAATGACGACCGATATTTACGTCAGGCAAAACAATCGTGTCTTGAATAATACTGTAAGAATTGACACGCACATTTGAAAATAATAACGAATGACGAACCGTTGCGCCTGATACCACACTACCGCCAGAAATCATCGAATCAATAGCCACACCGCGTCGATCATCTTCATCGAAAACGAATTTAGCGGGTGGTGTTTGTTCTTGATATGTCCAAATTGGCCATTTTTTGTCGTATAAATTCAAATCTGGATGTACACCAATTAATTCCATATTTGCCGCCCAATAGGCATCAATCGTACCCACATCGCGCCAATAACTTTGTGCGCCACTTTGTAAATCTAAAAATGGATAAGCATTCACTACATGATCACGAATTACTTTTGGAATAATATCGTGACCAAAATCATGCGTCGATTCTGGGTCGTCAGCATCTTTTACTAATTGTTCAAATAAAAACTCGGTACTAAAAACATAAATCCCCATCGAAGCTAACGCTGTATCGGTACGTCCTGGCATTAAAGGTGGATGTTCTGGTTTTTCCACGAATGCTCGCACACGCCGATAATCATCGACATCCATCACGCCAAATGCAGTTGCTTCTTCAAGTGAAACTTCAATACAGCCAATCGTTAAATCAGCACGTTTTGCCACATGATCGGCAAGCATTGCGCCATAATCCATTTTGTAAATATGGTCGCCCGCAAGAACCAAAATATAATCAGGAAAACGACCTCGCAAAATATCAATATTTTGATAAATTGCATCTGCCGTACCTTTGTACCAAGAATCTTCACTGTGACGTTGTTGCGCTGGCATTAAATCCACATATTCGCCGAATTCGCCGCGTAAAAACCCCCAGCCTTGTTGAACGTGTCGAATAAGAGAATCTGACTTATATTGCGTTAAAATACCGATTTTACGAATGCCAGAATTGACACAATTTGATAATGGAAAATCAATAATACGAAATTTTCCGCCAAATGGTACAGCAGGTTTTGCTCTCCAATCGGTCATGTTTTTCAAGCGTGAACCGCGTCCACCCGCCAAAATCAAAGCAATCGTATTACGGGTGAGCTGACTGACAAAACGATCAGTATTTAAATTAGATGATGTCGGCATGTTTAAATCTCCCAATTATTTATATAGATACACAACTTTTTTTGTTTGCTAAACTTCGCATACATTATCTTACTACCTTGAGGCTATTCCTAGTGAAAAAGCAAGCTCCCATTATTCTTGACTTCGATTCAGTAAAAGTCGCCGCTGCACAGCATCATAATCCTTTTTCTGTGCTAGGTCGTCACCCGAAAAACAATAAAATTCACGTTCGGCTGTATTTACCTTATGCAGAAACGGTTCATTTTACACATGACAATGTTGCAATTCCGCGAATTACGGGAACTGATTTTTTTGAATACATTGCAAAAAAAGGAGAATTACCGCCCCATTACCGAATTTCATGGTTAGACAAAGACGGTTATACACACGAAAGTTATGACCCGTATGACTTTGGTGTGCAGTTGCCTGAGTTTGATTTACATTTATTTGGCGAAGGAAAACATTGGCATATTTATCAAAAACTCGGCGCACATTTGCACACAGCAGATGGCATTAAAGGCGTATTGTTTGCAGTTTGGGCTCCAAATGCAGGACGAGTCAGCGTCATTGGTGATTTCAATCGTTGGGATGGACGTTGTCATCCAATGCGAAGTTTAGGCGGTGGTGGTGTGTGGGAATTATTTATTCCAGAACTTGCTGAAGGCTGTGTTTATAAATTTGAATTATTGAATCGCGCTAGCGGTGAAGTGTTGGTTAAAACAGATCCTTACGGTCAACAATTTGAATATCGTCCAGATACTGCCGCACAAGTTGTTAATCCAGCTAATCATGAATGGGGGGATGCGACTTGGTTACAAAAACGTACTCAATTCGATTGGTTACATCAACCGATGTCGATTTACGAAGTGCATTTGGGTTCATGGAAACGAGATGAACACGGGCATTTTTTAAATTATCGTGAACTTGCCACGCAGTTGGTGGAGTACGTTAAAGGATTGGGTTTTACGCACATTGAATTATTGCCAATTACTGAACATCCGCTCGATGACTCATGGGGTTATCAAACCACAGGCTATTTTGCACCAACGAGCCGTTTTGGGTCGCCAGATGATTTCCGTTATTTCGTTGATTGTTGTCATCAAAATAACATTGGCGTAATTCTCGATTGGGTTCCTGCACATTTTCCGAAAGATAGTTTTGCTTTGGCGCGTTTTGACGGCAGTGCGTTATATGAACACGAAGATCCACGCAAAGGTGAACATCGTGATTGGGGAACGTTAATTTACAATTTCGGACGCAATGAAGTTCGGAACTTTTTGCTTTCAAGCGCAGTCTTTTGGTTGGAAGAATTTCATCTTGATGGTTTGCGTGTCGATGCGGTTGCGTCGATGTTGTATTTGGATTATTCACGCGAAGCTGATGATTGGGTGCCGAATTGTTACGGCGGCAATGAAAATTTAGAAGCGATTGAATTTTTGCGTGAACTCAACACCATTACGCATCAGCAATGCCCTGGTACGGTTATTATGGCGGAAGAATCTACGTCATGGCCGCAAGTCACACGTCCAACGTGGGCAGGGGGTCTAGGTTTTTCAATGAAATGGAATATGGGTTGGATGCACGATATTTTGGAATATATGCAGCAGGATTCCATTCATCGTCAATATCATCACAATCAGCTCACTTTCGGAATGTTGTATGCGTTTAGTGAAAACTTCACGCTACCGTTTTCACACGATGAAGTTGTTCACGGCAAAGGTTCGATGTTGAATAAAATGCCAGGTGACGAATGGCAACGGTTTGCGAATTTGCGTTTACTTTATACATTTATGTTCGCGTATCCAGGCAAAAAATTACTGTTCATGGGCAATGAATTTGGTCAAGGCACGGAATGGAATTTCAGAAAAGATTTAGATTGGTATGTTTTGGAATATCCACATCATCAAGGTTTGCAAACATTGGTGAAAGATTTAAATAATTTATACACCAGCGAACCTGCGTTATATCAACATGATTTTGAACAACGCGGTTTTGATTGGATTGATTGTCACGATGTACAAAAATCTATTTTGTGTTTCCAGCGTAATCACGGGCAAGAGCATTTAGTTATTGTGTTAAATTTCACACCTGTTGTGCGTGAAAATTATCGCGTCGGCGTGCCATTAAATGGTACTTATCGAGAAATCTTCAATTCTGATTCTAAGTATTATTCTGGGGAAAATATCGGTAATGGTGTGATTCAAACAGAAGATGAACCGTGGATGAATCAATTAAATTCGGTTGTTTTAACGCTGCCACCTTTGGGTGCAGTCATTTTAAAAATTTAGTTTATTGCTAAACTAGGTAATTTAGAAATTACGCATTATGAAAAAAATTCTTTTTGTCACGAGTGAAGTCCATCCGTTGATTAAAACGGGCGGATTAGCAGATGTATCAAGTAGCTTACCCAAAGCCTTAGTTTCATTAGGTCAAGAGGTACGCGTTATTGTGCCAAATTATCGGGCTTTGAAATTAGAACAAATGCCTAATATCATTGCATTATTTCGGGTTGGTCACCATACAGTTCAACTATTAGAAATGACATTACCAAACAGCGATGTTGTCGTTTGGTTAGTTGATTGCCCCGAGTATTTTGGTATGGAAGGCAATCCGTATGTTGATTCAGATGGGAATTCTTATCCAAATAACCCTGAAAGGTTTGCTTTGTTTTGTCGTGCTGCGATTGAAGTTGCGATGGATCGTATCAATTTGAATTGGAAAGCGGATATTGTGCATTGTAACGATTGGCAAACGGGTTTAGTCCCAGCATTACTATCGATGGAATATAGATGCCCACCAACCGTTTTTACGATTCATAATTTAGCTTATCAAGGCTTATTTAATGGATTAACGGCGGCGATGGTGCAATTGCCCAGTCAATTACTTTCTCCTGATGGGCTGGAATTTCATGGCATGATTTCGTTTATTAAAGGCGGAATTGTGTACGCAGATAAAATTACCACCGTTAGTCCAACTTACGCGCAAGACATTCAAACACCAGAATTAGGCTATGGTTTGGAAGGTTTGTTGGTTTATCGTGATGAAGATTTGACGGGCATTATTAACGGTGTTGATGATGATTGGAATCCTGAAAACGATCAACTCATAACTAAAAATTATAATGCGTCTTCACTAGATGATAAGGTCGCTAATAAAACAGCTTTACAGGCGAGATTGCATTTACCTGTTGATGAAAAAGTTTTTGTGTTGGGTTTGATTAGTCGATTAGTTGAGCAAAAAGGCATTGATATGCTTTTGGATTGTTTGCCTGAATTACTGACTTTACCAATTCAAATCGTTTTGCTCGGTTCAGGTGATAAAGATTTTGAACAACAGTTGCAACAATTTGCAGCGGCATATCCACATAAAATGGCGTTAACGTTGGGTTATAACGAAACATTAGCGCATTTGATTGAAGCGGGTGCAGATGTATTTTTGATGCCGTCACGTTTTGAACCTTGCGGTTTAAATCAAATGTACAGTCAGTCTTATGGCACGCTGCCGATTGTTCGGAATACAGGTGGATTAGCAGATACGGTTGTGGATACGTTGCCAGAAACGATTGAAGATTGTACTGCAACGGGGTTTGTATTTAACGACGCACACGCTGGCACATTTTTGGAAGCAATTAAACGCGCCACGCTTTTATACAGTTTTCCAGACGTTTGGCGGCAATTACAAATAAACGCGATGCGTCGTGATTTTTCATGGCAAAACAGTGCAGCACAGTATTTAGCGTTGTACGAAAGTATTGAATGATTTTTCCAATCAAATAATTGGCGGCTGCTTGTCGCCAATTATTTTTACTTCCACCACGTCACCCATTTTCAATTCGCCACACTGATTGTGCAGCGCATTTTGTCCAAAATAAATTTTATTCTGCCATTTACGCAAGCGATTCAATGTCGTTAAAGGTTCTTTTCCTACTTCCGCAGTTTCAGGATTTATCGCAGGAACGGAGCAGCGCGAACATGGTTTTGGCAAACGAAAATCAATGTTGCCAATTTGAATTTCGCGCCATGAATCTTCAGCGTAAGCGTCACAACCTGAAATTACTAAATTTGGACGAAATCGTGCCATTTCAACGGGCGTTTCTAAATTTGAATTCAATGAATTTAACGAATTTTCAGACACAATCAAAAATGGAAAACCATCAGCAAATGCGACGCGATCAACCTCATTTGCATAATTTAAATCCACGCCCCGTTTGGTTTCGAGTGGCAAATAAACCAATCGACATGATATTTCTAAAACCTCGCTAAACCACGCATCGACTTCATTTGAAACGTGTTGCGCGGCACAGCAATCTTTCCAAACAGTGCTTTGAATAATTTCACTGCTATATGATTCGAGTGGCAACGTAAAATTTGAAAAATTCGGTGCGGATAAAATCAATTCTGAATCAGTCAAACGGGTTTGAATCAACGCCATTTTTGGCAAACGACGTTGACTTAAAAATTGCCCATTTTCGTCAATTAACATCCATTGCCGATCATATTTCAAACCTGTTTCAACCACGCCCCATTGTGAAACGCGAATGCCAGCCAACGATTTCACAGGGTAAATAAAAATATCACTCAAAATAAATGCGTTCATAAAAATCTCACCGATAAGTTTTCAAGGTAACTATCAATTGTCGATAGTCGTTGATGCTTGGAAGAAGCGCATCGTTAAAAATGATGCGATAAAATTTTTGGTCATTCATTTGATAATGTAAAAAGATGAACATTTTAGAAATAACCGTTGACGGCAAAATTTCAATTGAATGAATGGAATTTGACTCGATAATTTGCCAAGCGTTTTCATCGTCATAATACAATCGCCAATTTTCATGAACTAATCGTTTTAACGTGAACCATCCGTGCAGCAAAATAAATACTGACAAACTCAGTTGAATGATGAGTTGCAAGGCATTTAAAAATGCCGCAATTAACGCTAAAACATAAACGACTACCAACAAGCAAATAAGCCATTTCGATGCGGTAAATTGCCACGAATATGATGATGTTTTCATCGCAAACCACACGCCCCTAATTGCCGTTCAAATTGTTGAGCGCGTTGTGCAACGGTGTTTGAAATTTGCAGCAACCACGGTTTTTGATTATAGGATTCCTTTCTAAATCCGCCATGACCTTCGTGGTAAGCAAGATACAAATTGCGAGCATCTGTTTTTGCAATTCCCAGTTTTTTATAACTGATTTGAGAATACCAACCAATAAAATCACAGGCATCAGAAAATTTGTCACGTTGCGCTGAACTGTTGCCACTTTTACGTTGATAATCGTCCCATGTTTCGTCTTTTGCTTGTGGATAACCGTAAGCGGTACTGCCACCAAAACCTAACCATGAAAAAAATCCACTCGGTGGCGCAGCATCAGCAACAAAATGCGATTCTTGGTGCATAATCGCCATTTGCACTGGCACGGGAACACCCCATTTTTTGTACGTTGCGTTGCTGGCGTTATACCAATTATGTTTTTGTTTAAAAATCGCGCACAAATTTTCGGTATTACGCGGTGTAGTTGGAATGGTGCTGCAAGCCGTCAATAAATAGGTAATTAGGCTTAAAATTAAAATTGAGATTTTGGACATTCGATTCAGAAGTAAAAATAAAAAAACGCGCTACGATGCTTTCAGCGCAATGCTGATAAAATACCACTTTTCTAAATTTAACTCTCCAAAATTAACATGACCCACATTCCTGATATTTTAAAAACTATTCTTTCCAAAAAAGAAGAAGAAGTCGCCCGTCGCCGCATACAAACACCGATTGAATTGCTGCAAGACATCGCTACAGGTGTTGAAAAACCACGCGGTTTTTATGCCGCGCTGCAACGTAAAGCATCACTGAAACAACCAGCCATCATTGCTGAAATCAAAAAAGCATCGCCTAGCCAAGGCGTAATTCGTGAAAATTTTCAACCGCTCAATATCGCCCAAGATTACGCCATGAATGGCGCAACGTGTTTATCTGTTTTGACAGATAAAGATTTTTTTCAAGGTTCAGAAGCCTATTTACAAATGGTACATGACCGTTGTCCGCTGCCTGTTTTGCGTAAAGATTTTATGATTGACGCTTATCAAATTCATGAGGCACGAGCTTTGGGTGCAGATTGTATTTTGTTAATTGTTGCTGCGTTGGACGATGCAAAATTGCATGAATTATCAGATATTGCGACGCAATTAGGTATGGATATTTTGGTCGAAGTTCATGACGCTGAAGAATTGCAACGTGCATTAACGCTCGATACAAAATTGATTGGTATTAATAACCGAAACTTACGAACATTTGAAACAAATTTACAAACCACATTGACTTTAAAAGATGCGATTCCTGCTGATCGTTTAGTGATTACGGAAAGCGGCATTCATACTCGTGACGATGTGGAGTTGATGTTGTCCAACGATGTTTATACGTTTTTGGTGGGCGAAGCGTTTATGCGCGTGGAAAAATCGGGGCAAAAAATGCGCGAATTATTCGGGTTGTAACATTTTTGGGCGGATGTTGAATCCGCCCAAAATTTTAATATCGATAATTGGGGGGTATTTTGGGGAGGTAAAAGAAAAATAAGCCAAATGATGCGTATTTATCAAAATACGCTATTGTCCTTTCATTTTTTCTTCTAGTTCTGCTTGTGTCAAATGACGAACATCTTCACCATTCACCATATAAACTAAATGTTCACAAAGATAACGTGAATGATCGCCAATACGTTCCAATGCACGAACTGTCCATAACATATCCATCGAGCGAGTTATGTTGCGAGGATCTTCCATCATTTGCGTAATCAATTGGCGAATAATGCTAGCGTATTCTCGATCAACTTGTTCATCACAACGGGTAATATCTGTAATGCCTTCAATCGTCATTCGAGCAAAATTATCGAGCGCACTATGAAGCATATCTTTAACCAATCCTGCCATGTGTTTTAATTCATGATATTGATCAGTGCGACCTTCACTACTATTGGAAAGATAAATTGCCATTTTAGCGATACGCTCTGCTAAATCACCAATACGTTCCAACTCGTTAATTACACGCAATACGACTAATAACAAACGCAAATCAAATGCTGCAGGTTGACGCAATGCGATAATTTGCGTGCATTCAGCATCAATTTCCATCTCCAATTCATCAATTTGATTATCTTGCTTAATAACTAATTCTGCAAGCTCCATATCACCTGTTGTTAAGGCTCTTACAGCTTGTTCGATTTGCTCTTCAACACAGCCACCCATCGTCAACACTTTGTTACGAATGTCTTCTAACTCTTTGTTAAAATTTTCCGAAATATGATGCGCTATTTTACTGTTATCCATTTGCTAACCTCTTAAATCCACTGTTTTTTGATTCAATCGAATTGTTATATCGGCAATACCTTCGGCTTTTGCAGCAATACTTTCCAATTCATTTGTCACTTTAATCACAGAAACAAGTAAATCTAAATCACAGCCTGTAGGCTGATACAATGCAATAACACTAATACATTCAGCATCAATAATCGCTTCATATTCGTCCACTAAATCATCTTGCTTTAAAACCTCGATTGCCAACTTCACGTCATTTGTCGTAAAGGCTTGTAAGGCTGACGAAAGTTGTTGTTCAACTAAATGTCCCATAGCAACAATTTTGTCGTGAATTAAACTCAATTCTGAGTCAAATTTTTTTAAAATGTGTGGTGCTGAGTTAAAACCATCCATAATTTTCTTCCTAATTTAGCCGTATCGACCTGTAATGTAATCTTCAGTTTGTTTTTTTGTGGGTTTAGTGAAAAGCTGACTCGTTGCACCCATTTCAATCAATTCCCCCATATACATGAAAGCAGTGTAATCTGACACTCGCGCTGCTTGTTGCATATTATGAGTAACGATAACAATCGTATATTTTTCTTTGAGTTCGTTAATTAGCTCTTCGATTTTTAACGTCGAAATTGGGTCTAATGCTGATGCAGGTTCGTCAAGAAGTAAAACTTCTGGTGCAATCGCAATCGCTCGTGCAATTACCAAACGCTGTTGTTGACCACCTGATAAGCCAAGTGCGTTGTCATTCAAACGATCTTTGACTTCGTCCCACAATGCCGCGCCGCGCAACGATGTTTCAACCGTTTCTTCTAAAATTCTTTTATCGTCAATGCCTTGAATTCTTAAACCATACGTCACATTTTCAAAAATTGATTTTGGAAATGGATTTGGTTTTTGAAATACCATGCCGACACGCCGACGTAATGCCGCGACATTCACAGATTTATCGTAAATGTTATCGTCATGTAACAGGATTTTACCGTCAATCGTGACGTTATCAACCAAATCATTCATGCGGTTGATACAGCGTAAAAGCGTCGATTTACCGCAACCCGAAGGACCAATAAATGCCGTCACTTTTTTCTTAGACATTTCCATGTTAATACCATGTAACGCCTGTTTACCGCCATAAAATAAATTGAGATTTTCGACTTTGATGCACGGTTCAATCGGATCGTCGTGCTTATGCGTACTGCGTAAAATCGAACTCGCATCAAAACTATGCGAGCGAGGCTCTGGTGTACTCATGATTTTTTACCCTTCTAACGCGCGGTATTTTTCGCGCAAGTGATTACGAATAAGAATAGCCGCTAAATTTAAGCCAATAATAACTAAAACCAGCAGTAATGAAGTGGCATAAACCAATGGACGCGCGGCTTCCACGTTCGGACTTTGAAAGCCAACATCGTAAATATGGAAACCCAAGTGCATAAATTTACGGTCTAAATGTAAGAATGGATAGTTGCCATCAAGCGGTAACGTCGGAGCCAATTTCACCACACCCACCAACATCAACGGCGCAACTTCACCTGCGGCACGCGCTACAGCTAAAATTAAACCAGTCATCATCGCTGGACTTGCCATTGGTAAAACCGTGCGCCAAAGTGTTTCAATTTTGGTCGCGCCTAATGCCAAACTGCCTTCACGAATTGCTTTTGGCACTCGCGCCAAACCTTCTTCTGTCGAAACAATGACGACTGGCAACGTTAATAACGCCAGTGTAATTGAAGCCCAAAGCAAACCTGGTGTTCCATAAACAGGAGCGGGGGCAGACTCTGGGAAAAACAGCGCGTCGATATTGCCGCCTAGAATGTAGACGAAAAATCCAAGTCCAAATACGCCATAAACAATCGACGGTACACCCGCTAAATTATTTACTGCAATTCGAATCAAGCGAGTTGTGAAGCCTTGTTTTGCATATTCACGCAAATACACCGCAGCAATCACACCGAAGGGCGTAACAATAATCGACATCATGATAACCATCATAATCGTGCCGAAAATGGCAGGAAAAATACCACCTTCCGTATTTGCTTCACGAGGATCTTCACTTAAAAATTCACCCAGCTTTTTAAAATAATGCCCGATTTTAGCAAATACCCCCATTTTATTTGGTTGCGTGACTTCAACTATTTTTGCCAGTGGAATCACTAATTCCACGCCACTTTCAGTGGTTGCCACCAAACTATCTCGACGAATTTGTTGATGTAGTTCGGCAAGTTGCGCTTGATACTTTTTGTAATCCACATCGTAAGCCGCTTTTTTATCAGCAAATTCTTTTGCCGTTTCAGCATTCCAAGCGTGTTTAAGTTCCAAGCCTTTTTGCTTCAAACGCAACTGCTCTAAAGCATAATTGATTGCGCCAAGTTCTTTTTTCTCTAAATGTGTAATTTGGTCATGCAATTTCAACACGGCTTGCAAACGTTCTTGCAAGGCAGTCCACATTTTGTCACCTGTCGCGACAACGTTATCACTTTCTTTTATTGCGATGAGTTGACCATAAAAATTACCCCATTCCCTACGTTCGACCAAAATCATATCTTCGGGATTGCTAGTGGCTTTAATGTGACGCTCTTGAATCCAACGAAAATCAGAACCTGTCAAATCACGATTACCTGTTTTAACAAGATATTGAATCAAAACATCTTCGTTATCCGCCATTGTGAAACCTGTCGATTTTGCCATCAATGCAGGTGTAACGGTCGTGTCAACGTGTTCGCCAATAATTGTTTTTATTTGCCCATCGTCTTCTTGATAACTCATCGACACAATTGGAGATGCCCAAAAATGTCCCGCACCACGCATGGCTATTAAGCCTAGTACGCCAATTACCATAATTAAGCAGGTACTCACTGCAGCGGCATTTAGCCAAATCCACGGACTACCGCTTTTAAACCAAGATTTAATCATTTTCAATGCTCATAATTGTTACAGTGAACTGTATTTTTCGCGTAACCGCTGACGCACAACTTCTGCCAACGTGTTAAACACAAACGTGAACATAAATAGCACTAATGCCGCTAAAAATAACACCCGATAATGCGTACTATCGACTTCTGATTCGGGCATTTCAACCGCGATATTCGCCGCCAATGTTCGCATTCCTTGAAAGACACTCAAGTCCATCACTGGCGTGTTTCCCGTTGCCATCAATACAATCATCGTTTCACCGACAGCGCGACCAAAACCAATCATAATCGCTGAGAAAATACCTGGGCTAGCAGTCAGTAAAACAACGCGAATCATCGTTTGCCAAGGTGTTGCGCCCAACGCTAATGAACCTACCGTTAAATGTTTCGGTACACTGAAAATCGCATCTTCGGAAATCGAGAAAATCGTCGGCACAACCGCAAAACCCATTGCAATTCCAACCACTAAAGCATTTCGTTGATCGTAGCCAATTCCCAATTCACTTTTAAACCAGTCCCGCAATGTGCCATGAAATAAAGCCGTTTCTAACGGAATACTAATGCTAAACGCAAACCAACCGCTGATTAAAATGACAGGAATCAATATCGCGCCTTCCCAACCTTCAGGAATTTTTTGGCGGAATGTTTCAGGCAAATTTTGGAACGCGAGCGCGAACAAAATTACACCTATCGGCACGACCACGAGCATGGAGAATAAACCAGATAAATGTTCTTCAATAAACGGTGCAAGCCATAAACCAGCTAAAAATCCTAAAATCACCGTTGGCAACGCCCCCATGATTTCAATAGACGGTTTTGTGTAAACGCGCATTTTAGGCGACATAAAATACGCGGTGTAAATTGCGCCCATCAAAGATAATGGAATCGCGACCAACATCGCATAAAACGCCGCTTTCAACGTACCGAATACTAAGGGGGTTAAGCTGTATTTCGGTTCAAAATCATTACTGGCAGAAGACGATTGCCAAATGTAAGCGGGCTTCGGATAACTTTCGTACCAAACTTTTTGCCACATCGATTTAAGCGATACTTCTGGATGTTCGTTATCGACTTTCCAAAAATGAATTTTGCCATCGTTATTTTGAAACACTAACGCATTGGCGCGGGGCGATAAAATTACCGCGACAGGTGCCTCGTTACCAATTGGCTCTTTAATCAATTCACGTTCAGCCGTCGAATGATAAATTCCCATTCCACCTGCAGCATCAACGGTTACAAAACCTTTGCGACGTTGTTCCGTGTTAATGGCAATTACTGGTTTTTCAGACACTTTGAAAGAACGAATCCGTTGCATCGCGGGTTTATTTAGCGCATCTTTCACCAAACTCCACTGCGACACCAAACCACTCGAATCACCGACCATTAACGACAAATCGCCGTTTAGAAAACTAAGGCTCGTAATTTTTTGTCCTGCTTCGACTACGTTTAAATGCTGTTTAATTTCAGGTGCATTTTTTTTGCTGATGTCGATGAAGCTCAAACTGCCATCGTTACTCACTAAAAATAAATTGCGGTCTTCTTTATCCACCAAAATATCGGTGATATTGCCAGCGGGCATATCGAGAAAAGAATCGGTGCGAACTAAACTAGCTTCGTCACCAAACAACGATTGTTCTTTTTCAAAACTAGTAATACGAATTTTTTCAGCTGTTTTTGCCACAATGGTGGTTGAACCTTCACCTACTTTGAACGCGATTTTTTCTAATGCTGCACCTGTGTCATCAATCACTAAAGGCGTTTCGCCGAGTGGATATTTCAACGACGGTGTAATTACACGTTTGTCACCGTTAAATGTGACTTTATATTGATGCTTAACAATAACGGCTTGACCGTTCGATAAACCATAAATGATTGAACCTTCGCCAACAGGACTGCCCTGTGCAATACTTTTTATTTCCACGCCTTCTGGCAACAAAATATTTTTTTGAGATAAGGTTTTACCCGTTTTCGCTTCAAAAAAAACGACTTGTCCTTTGTCGGTAAAACGAGCTGCGATTTCATTTTGTTCTTCAATCGCTAAAAATAACGTCTTTCCTGCATTTTCTTCAGGAATGGGATACTGCGCGACAGATTCGGCAGATGCGGATAAAAAAATTGGATACACTACATAAAGTAGGTAAAAGAAAATTACTACAATGGCAAAAATAACGCTCAAACCACCTGCAACAACTGCACGACGCATAATCGCATCTTTTAGTAATCGCCATTTTTCGTAAGCAGAAGTGGTCGCTGTATTCAGCGAAGATTGCGTCATCGAATTATTTATTTCAGACATAAATTCTTTTTCAAAAAGTTCAAGGCAAAAAGCGCAAGGTAAGGAATGTTAAATTCACTTAAACCTCACGCTTTGGAAGGGTTACGCCTTGTTTTATTTTAACTTAGCTAATTCTTTTTCAACTACTTTGGCAGGTAATGGAATATAGCCGTCTTTAATGACGACTTGTTGACCTGTTTTAGATAGCACCATTTTTACAAATTCATTTTCTAAAGGTGCTAAGGCTTGATTTGGTTTTTTGTTCACATAAACGTATAAGTAACGAGTTAAAGGATATGTACCATTAACTGCATTTGCTGGGGTTGCTTCAACGAAAGTGGTTGAACCCTTTTTCGCTAAAGGCACCATTTTCACGCCTGAAGTTGTATAACCCATACCTGAATAACCGATACCGTTTGCAGATGAAGTCACAGATTGAACAACTGATGCAGAACCTGGTTGTTCGTTCACGTTATTTTTGAAATCGCCTTTGCAAAGTGCGTGGTCTTTGAAATAACCGTAAGTACCAGAAACAGAATTACGTCCGTAAAGTTGGATACTTTTTGTTCCCCAAGCAGCTACGCCAGCATCACCCCAAGTATTGATTTCTTGTGCATGACCACATTTCAACGTGCTAGAAAAAATTGCATCAACTTGTTCCATCGTCAACCCTTTAATTGGGTTGTCTTTGTTCACCATAACGGCTAAGGCATCGACAGCAACAGGAATCGCGGTCGGTTTGTAACCGTATTTACTTTCAAAGGCTTCCAATTCATCATCTTTCATTTCGCGACTCATAGGCCCTAAATTTGATGTACCTTCAGTTAAAGCTGGTGGCGCAGTTGAAGAACCTGCCGCTTGAATTTGAATGTTGACGTTTGGATAAACGCGATTAAATTCTTCTGCCCATAAAGTCATTAAATTTGCCAACGTGTCTGAACCAACACTTGATAAATTCCCTGCAACACCACTTGCTTTTTCATAAGCAGGAATACCTGCATCTACGGTTTGAACGGCACTTGCTGACACACTAACTAGACTTGCTGACAAGCCCATTGCTGCCAATAATAATTTATTTTTGAAAATGTTTTTCATGCTGAAATCTCTAAAATATAAAGTGAATTTTGGGTGAAATTTAAAATTATTATGAGAATCTAAAGTGACAGCATTATGACAACATCTTTTTAACATCGTCAAAAAATTCTTTTAAGATGGACGTGTTATCGCAGTTAAAATTTGTGTTAGTAAATTTGATTGTCCAGTGATAAATACTTGAGCATCAGTTTCACGACGCAACCAAGTAAATTGACGTTTTGCAAGCTGACGAGTGGCGATAATTGCTTTTTCAGTCATCATGTCTAAATCATATTCGCTATGAAAATATGCCCACGCTTCTCGATAACCAACCGCTCGAATTGCAGGTAATTTATCATTCAAATCCCCTCGTAAATATAGGTTTTCAACTTCTTTTAAAAAACCTTGCTCTAACATTGCATGAAAACGTTGAGCGATAATATCATGCAAAATTTTTCTATCTTCAGGCGCGATAATAAATTTTTTAATTGAATAAGGCAGTGAATTTTGTTGGCTTTCACTAAAAAAATCACTTAACGGTTTTCCCGTTAATTCAAAAACTTCCAACGCACGTTGAACACGCTGAGGGTCATTCGGGTGAATTCGATTAGCCGATTGTAAATCTATTTTTGCCAAACGTTGATGTAATGCCACATTTCCATCACGCGCTAAATCAGATTCTAAACGCGCACGAATTTCAGTATTTGCAGGTGGTAATTCAGCGAGTCCCTTGGTGAGCGCGTTGAAATACAACATCGTGCCACCCACCAAAATTGGTAATTTCTCACGCGCGGTAATATCTGCCATCAACGCTAAGGCTTCATTGCGAAATTGTCCTGTCGAAAAAGATTCGATTGGATCAAGAATATCAATCAAATGATGTGGAATACCACCGCGTTCGTCTAAAGTTGGTTTCGCAGTGCCAATATCCATACCTTTAAAAACTAGCGCGGAATCAACACTGATAATTTCACCATTCAAGGCTTGCGCGAGTTGTACCGCCAACGCAGTTTTACCCGAGGCAGTAGGCCCCATGAGTAAAATTGCGGGTGGCAAAATTTGAGATTGCATTACAAATAGTTGTAAGCGAATTTAGCGATTTGTGAATATGACGTGTCACCAATGAAAAATTCTGACCAACGACTTGGATCAAATTTAATATCTTCACTATCCCATTTAAATAGTTTAATCAAACTCTCCATGAGTTTTTTATCCATGTAAATATAATTCATTGCCACACGATTGCTCATCAAAATTGGATTGTAATTATCTTCTGTACGTCGCACGATAAAGCAACCTGAGCGATATAAACTATACAAAATTTTAAATACCGACGATTGATCATCGGGATCAAATGCGAGCATTTTAGTAATTTGTTCCGATGCGGCTTTTAAACCTACGCCACCATAAGATTCACTTTCAGCCAACAAAATATCTAATTGCTTATAAATTTTTTCACGTTGCGTGTGCAACGGAAAATCATTTTTTAAACTCAATTTTGTTTTTATAAAACTGTTATAAATCCTTTTCATATCTTCAGGTGCAATCGCTTGCTGTGCTTTTTGTTGCCCTTTGAAATTATCAATCGCGGCTTCATTTTCTTGACTATTACACGACAACACAGGATCTAAATCGCCCGTATGACGCGGTGTAATGGCAATCATGCCTCGTTTTTCTACCAATCGACACAAATCGCCAAAGCCTTGAAATGACGAATAACCTGTAAAATCAACGGCTCGACTACTTTTAATCGCCGCCGCAATTGTCGATTGATTAGTTTTCAAACCATTTGCGGTGTTGTAAGTCACTTTTTCAATTAATACATCAATCAAACTATTTTCATCATCGGCAACGGTAGATTCAGATTTTCGGACACCGTATTCGTTCTTACCAAAATCTTCATGATAATAAAAAATATCACACGCACTACGATACAGCTCACCTACCGTTGTTTTTGTGCTGCCAATACCAATAATAGTTTTGCCGATTTCTTTGAGCTTTGAAAATACGGGCATGTAATCACGGTCGTTTGCAATGACTGCAAAGATGTTGATGTCAGGATGCGTGTATGCAACTGAAATAGCTTCAATCGCTAACCGAATATCAGAAGTATTTTTATAACCGTTGTAATACGGAATATCTTCATGACGAATCAAATTAGCTTGTAGCATTTCTCGTAATTCTTTTTTACGCGCTTCTGAAATGGGTAATTTCATAATGTCACCAAATGAGCGGCGAATACTAATTTCGCCATGTTCAGTGAGTTTTTTGATTTCTTTTTTGATGTCTAAAGGCAAATCGTCATCCAGACAAAAGCCGACAAAATTATCCAAATCTATAAATAACGCGATTCTATTTTTCTTTTCCATTTACTTAACCGATATGTGATTAAAAATTGAATTCCCTTATTGTGAAAATTATCACATTGAATTCATGTCCTATTATGTGGACGATTTGAACATTCGACAACTGATGCTATTAAAATTAATGTGCTGTGAGTTGAAAAAACTCACAATAACCACTAATCACACATTTATCACACAATGGTTTACGCGCCACACAGGTATATCGTCCGTGTAAAATTAACAAATGATGTGCGTCTTGCTTAAATTTTTCGGGAACTACACGCAATAATTCTTTTTCAACTGCAAGCACCGTTGTTGCATGAGCTAAACCGATACGATTGGCAACACGAAAAATATGCGTATCAACTGCAATGGTCGGTTCACCAAACGCGGTATTCAATATAACATTCGCTGTTTTGCGTCCAACCCCCGCTAAGTTTTCTAATTCGACACGCGTTCGTGGAACTTCGCCATCATGTAATTCAAGTAGGCGTTGACATAACGCCATAATATGCGTGGCTTTCGTGTTAAATAATCCAATCGTCTTAATGTAACTTTTTAAACCTTCCTCACCAAGTGCTAGGATTTTCTTAGGTGTATTCGCAACGGCAAATAATAGTTTCGTTGCTTTATTCACACTTTTATCCGTCGCTTGTGCAGATAAAACGACTGAAATTAAAAGTTCAAAATGGCTGCGATAAACCAATTCAGTCGTTGGTTTTGGAATAGCGAGTGCGAGTTGTTCAAATAATCGGGAAATCTTTTGAGTGGTCATGAAGTAAAGGTTCGAGTGTAAGAAATAAAAGTTTCAAATTTTTCATAAGCCGCGCCATTCACAATTACTTCGTTTGCTTTCGCAATACCTTCAGCAAGTGAATCGGTTAAATTTGCTGCATAAATTGCTGCGCCGGCATTGAGTAAGACGATATTTTTTGCGGATTCGGCTCGGTTATTAAGAACATCTTTCAGCATTTCTAAACTTTCTGCCGCATTTTTAATCGCAATAGTGTCTAAATCTGCTCGTGGTAAATTAAATTGCTCAGGCGTAATTGTGTAATTAGAAACTACGCCATTTTTTAATTCAGCGACGTGTGTTTCACAAGCAATACTAATTTCGTCCAAGCCATCTTCGGCACTGACAACTAAAACGTGTTTGCTGCCTAATTTGTTAAAAACGTGAGCAAGTGGTTCAACCCATTTTTTATCAAACACGCCAATCAATTGATTTTCAACTTTCGCAGGATTTGAAAGTGTTCCCAGCAAATTAAACATCGTTCGTACACCCAAATTTTTACGCACGTTGCGTGTATGTTGCATTGCTCCGTGATAATTTGGTGCAAATAAGAAACCGATGCCCGTAACACGCACACATTGTGCGACTTGTTCAGGCAATAAATTTAAATTTACGCCCGCCAATTCCAAAACATCCGCACTGCCACAACAACTAGAAACAGAACGATTACCATGTTTCGCAACCTTCCCCCCAGCTGCCGCAACCACAAATGCACTTGTGGTTGAAATGTTAAATGTATTCGCGCCATCGCCACCCGTACCACAAGTATCAATAACGTGTTTACCTGTAATTTCAATAGGGGTTGCCAATTCACGCATCACTTCTGCGGCAGCGGTAATTTCATCAATCGTTTCGCCTTTGGAACGTAACGCACATAAAAATCCTGCGATTTGTGCATCATTTGATTCGCCGCTCATAAAGAATTGCATTGCCGCTCGCATTTCTTCGTGATTTAAATTTTCGTGATTGAAAAGTTTTTCTAAAAGTTTAGTTAGCATAATTATTTTTATTTGGAATTGGGTTGAATTAGCATTTCAAGCATAGACAAAACACGCAAAGCACCTTGAATCATATTATCGCAATGCTGCTTACTTTGCGTTGCTTCAACAATCAAACGGGAACTTAAACATAAACGTAATGCACTTTTTTCATTACCACACATAACGGGTTGACCAATTTGGCAATGCGGTTTTTGTTGCGGCAACGCTTGATAAATTGCCAAAGTTTCAGCGCGTGAAAGTGGCAAATTGTTCCGCAAGAGTACAAATGGAAAAATCGTTGGCAAACCATCCCACATCAAAACTTCAATTAAATTGTCACGATTTAATACAGGAACAGATAGCGGATCAAAATAAGACGAAGCAATTAAATAATTTTTAATTATCTTAGAAAATTCGAGAATAACTATTTGAATTTGAATATCCGTTAAAACACAGAATCGGCGATATTCATTTAATGCCACTTCCATTCGTAACATTAAACCAAAATTCGGCACTTTAGATTCTGGTAAAAGTGTCACTGTTGGTGGCAAAATTAAAATCCCCGAAAACGACGGCGCGGTGAGGAATTTCGACCCCGTCAACGCAATCATAAAATCGTGTTGTAAATAGGCTTTTAATGTCGCCGAACAAAGTCGAAATTGGCACGCATCAACTAACACATTTAAACGTGTTTCATATTGATTTTTTAATTGAATTGCACATTTCGGACTTGGCGCAATCATGCCTGTTTTAGATTGGTCAATTAACACCAAAAGTACATTTCGTTTTTGTTCAATGCCTTGTTGAACAAGCGCAATAACTTCAGCATCAATTTCTGAAATAGCACGCGGAAAACCGTCAGCAAAACGGAGCGCAATAGACGCAATTTTAATACCTCTACCCTGCCCTAACGCTATTTCAACACCGCTACCCGTTTCATTACCGTCCATCATGATAATCAACGTATTTGATGCCATTTGATTTGCGATAAATGCGTGTAAATCTGTGCCAGATGGTGAAAAAATCAACGATGTGTTATCTGATAATCCAATCAATTCACGCCATTCCGATTTTTGGCGAAAAATTTCTTGAGCGTATAAAGTGTCAACTGGAATGCTATTTAAAGCTTGATTTAATCGTATTCGCAAACGATCTGCCAGCACAAAACTTTGATTAGAAATCGTGGTTGCAGTGGATGAACTAAATGACAATATCTCGTCGTCAGGTGTACAAGTACAACCGTATTTATTCACACCTTGTGTATTTAATGCCAACCGCTCATCACCACCCGAAATCAAAAGTTGTGCGGTAGTTAATTTCAAATTCATTTAAGACTGTGAACAAAAAGTGAAAAACATGACATAAATTACCGTTGTTTAAATTATTGCAAAATTCTGATTTGTGAACCTTTCGGCGATTGAAATAATTTAAAAAATCAATCACGGATAAGCGCATTATAGCTTATCGAGATTGAAAGC
>CAINDC010000074.1 GCA_903847275.1 uncultured Pseudomonadota bacterium | reverse complement strand
GGGCAATCTTCTCGTGGACAAAATAATTTTAGGTCTACGCTTAACTTTTTAGTCATAATCAAAATCTCTCGTTTTTTGGGATATTTTGAACCAAAACTGCCTTAAATTCTCACCTGCATTGGTTTGTGGGGACTATCGAAAATTTAATTGAAAGTGAATTATTTGGACATGAAAGAGGCGCATTTACAGGCGCATTAACCGAAAAACAAGGTTGGTTTGAAGCCGCGCATAATGGCAGTTTATTTCTTGATGAAGTTGGCGATTTGCCGATGGCTTTACAGGTGAAATTATTGCGCGTTCTGCAAGAAAAAGAAGTGGTCAAAGTCGGCTCAAGACAACCGATTCCAATCGATGTTCGGATTATTGCAGCAACTAACGTTAATCTTGAAGAAGCCGTTGCGGCATCGCATTTTCGCGCCGATTTGTATTACCGTTTCAATGTTGCCAAAATTGAACTTTCACCATTACGCGATAGACCACGCGATATTTTGCCGTTGACGCACCATTTCTTAAAAATTTATTCTGAACGATTGGGATACAGCGAAGTAAAATTATCGCCAGCGGCAGAAATCACGTTATTGAATTACGATTGGCCAGGAAACATTCGAGAATTGGAGAATGCGGTTCATCGTGCGTTATTGACTTGCCAGAATAATTATTTGCGCCCAGAAGATTTTAAATTATCGGGTGCAAGAATTTTTCAAAATACGCTGTCTGTTTCAACCAATTCGTTGGAAAACACATTGTTAAATTTGTTTGAACAAACGCCGCCTAAACTTTATGAAATCATCGAAGAAAGTGTGATTCGTTCTGCCTTTAATTTTTGTGATAAAAATCAGGTTCAAACCGCAAAATTATTAAACATCAGCCGTAACGTCCTTAGGCATAAATTATGCCGCTTACGGTATGTTAAATAACAAAAATATGAATTAGTTTTTATTCAATCGGCAAAATTAAATAATCCGTCCATTTTCTTTCACCAGTCGCTTCTTCGGGCGTTGGTAATAATTTTTCATTCCAACCGCCGCCCAAGGCTTTTATCAATAAAACAGAAGCCATAAGTTGTTCACCTTGCAATAACACAGCTGTTTGACGATTTGATAACGTTGCGGTTTGTGCGGTCATGACATTCAAATAACTGATTGTTCCCGCTTGATATTGATTTGTTGTAAGCGTTAATGCTTGATTAGCCGCGTCAACCGCTTTGGTTTGTGTTTCGATTTCTTCTTTTAAAATCCGTAACGCAGCTAAATTGTCTTCCACTTCTTGAAAACCAGTTAAAACGGTTTGTCGATATGCGGCAACACTGACATCAAAGCCATCAATCGCTTGTTTATATTGGGCATTTTTTGTACCACCATCAAACACTGTCATTGCCGCACCAGCAGGACCTAATGCCCAATAACGTCGCGCCATTGTGAATAAAGTGCTTATATCGGTAGTTTGAAATCCATTACTTGCCGCTAAATTTAACGTCGGATAATAAGCCGCTTTCGCTACACCAATTTGAGCATTTGCTGCCGCAATTTTACGTTCAGCCGCCGCAATATCGGGGCGACGTTCTAATAATTCCGAAGGTAATACAACAGGAATTACAGGCGGTTTTACATCTAACGATGACGGATTTAAGGATAATTCAGCAGGTGTTATTCCAATTAAAACCGCAATCGCGTGTTCTAATTTCGCGCGTGCAATGCCTAAATTTATTGATTGAGCGCGAATAGATTCAAGTTGTGTTTGTGCTTGCATCACATCGCTTTTTGCAACGATGCCAACCGCATAACGATTTTTGATAATGTCTAAAGTTTTACTGTAAGCAAGCGCAGTTTCATCGAGTAACGATTTTTGAGAATCTAATACTTTGATTTGGAAATAATTTTGAGCGAGTGTGGCTTGCGTTGAAAGTCGCAGAGCTTGCAACGTCGCGGCACTGGCTTGAGCATTTCCCGTATTCGCTTCAACTTGTCGCGCCACACTTCCCCACAAATCAGGCTCCCATGCAATGCTTGCTGCTGTGCCAAATAAATTCCGAATCCCCGACACCGCCACATTTTGACCTGTCGCCGCTTGAAAACGACTGGTTGTTCCCGTCATGTTAAAAATCGGTAAAAAAGACGATTGCGCGGCTTGTACTAAATGTTGCGCTTGGTGATATTGCGCTTGCGCTTGAATAATCGATTGATTCGCGGTTGCCACTTGTTCTTCTAATTCATTAAGTCGCGCATCATTAAAAATTTCCCACCATTTACTCGGCAACGTTGTGTCACGCGGTTGAGCTTGTTTCCAGTCGTTCGCTTCTTTAAATTCGTTGGAAATGATGGCTTCGGGTTTAACGTAATCCTTTCCAACCACACAACCCGTTAATTGCGTGATAAACAACGTATAAATAAATCCTTTTTTAGTGTGAAAATTCATAAAACCTTAAACAGTACGGTTAAAAAACAGGCGAAAACGGTCAAGATACAGATAAACCACAGGCGTTGTGTAGAGCGTGAGCATTTGACTAAAAATTAAACCGCCTACAATCGAAATACCTAACGGCTGACGTAATTCTGCGCCATAACCTGTTCCAAAAGCCAAAGGCAATGCACCAAATAAAGCGGCTAATGTGGTCATCAAAATCGGTCTAAAGCGCATCGAACAGGCTTTGAAAATTGCGTCAGCAGAAGATAAACCTTGTCTGCGTTCAGCTTCGAGCGCGAAATCAATCATCATAATCGCGTTTTTTTTCACAATGCCAATTAACAAAATAATCCCGATGATGCCAATAATGCCGAGTTCACCGCCCGTTACCATTAACGCGACTAACGCCCCAACGCCAGCGGAAGGCAACGTTGATAAAATTGTCAGCGGGTGAATATAACTTTCATATAAAACGCCCAACACAATATAAATACTTACCAACGCGCCTAAAATTAGCCAAGGTTGATTTTTCAATGATTCTTGAAACGCTTTTGCCGAACCTTGAAAACTGCCTTGAATTTCAGTCGGTACGCCAATTTCGTGCATAGTTTTTTCAATGATTTCGGTCGCTGTAGATAATGACGTGCCTTCTTTGAGATTAAAAGAAATTGTTGCCGCCGCAAATTGCCCTTGATGATTCACCGTTAATGCGGTGTTCGTCGCAGTGAAATTTGCGACACTTGACAATGGAACTTGTGCATCGCCACTAAGTTGTCCAACCGTTGCAGGCGGCACGCTGATATAAAGTTGTTTTAAGGCTTCGGGACTTTGCCAGTATTCGGGCGCAAGTTCCATCACAACGCGATATTGATTCAGTGGATTATAAATCACCGAAACCTGCCGTTGCCCAAACGCATCATTTAAACTGCTATCAATCATGCCTTGATTGATGCCGTATCGCGCTGCCATTTCTCGATTTACCACTAAACTAATCTGTTGTCCTTTGTCTTGTTGATTGGTATTTACGTCTTTTAATTCGGGTAATTTCGATAATGCCGCAAGCATTTTGGGTGTCCATTCGCGTAATAAATTTAAATCGTCAGACTGTAAACTAAAATCATACATTGTCGAAGAGGGTCGCCCGCCGATGCGTAATTCTTGCGAAGGATGCAAAAAGATTTTCGCTCCCGCAATGCGACTAAGATTTTCGCGCAAACGTGACATCACTTTATCAATTGATTCACGTTCTTCATGAGGTTTTAAGGCAACAAAAACATTTGCATTATTCGCATCATTTCCCGCAATCCCCACCACATTACTCACGGCTGGATCTTTACGAATCAACTCGGTGAACTCGAATAGTTTTTTTTGTAACGCCCAAAAAGACGTGCTTTGGTCTGTTTGAATCCCACCATTTAATCGTCCACCGTCTTGGGTTGGAAAAAAACCTTTATCAATCGCACCATATAAATACACATTTAAACCAATCGTGCTAAATAAAATCAGCATCGTGATTCGGCTGTGACGCAATGCCCAGTGTAACGAACGTTCATAACCTGTTTGTGCAACATCGAAAAAACGTCCAATGCTCAAATAAACACGCCCATGATTCGGACTTTCTTTGTGTAACCAACGAGCGCATAACATTGGAGCAGTTGTTAAAGAAATAATTAACGACACCAAAACAGCAGCGGATAAAGTGACTGCAAATTCACGAAATAAACGCCCGACAATTCCGCCCATTAACAAAATCGGAATAAATACCGCGACTAATGACACGCTCATGGCTAACACAGTAAAACCGACTTCTTTTGTTGCCAGCAACGCCGCTTTAAATGGCGACACGCCGTTTTCAATATGACGGCTGGTATTTTCTAAAACAACAATCGTGTCATCAACTACAAATCCTGTTGCAATCGTCAATGCCATCAACGATAAATTGTTTAAGCTATAATTGAAAAAATACATCACCGTACACGCACCAATTAGTGACACAGGAACAGTAATAATTGGCACAAGTGCTGAACGAAAATTCCGTAAAAAGACCAACACCACCAAAATTACCAACACAATTGAAATCAACAAACTGTGTTCCACTTCATCAATCGATGCACGAATTGTCAGTGACCTATCCACCGCAATCGAAATATCAATTTCATCATTCATTGCCGCTCGCGCTTCAGGCAACAACGCTTTAATTTGGTTCACTGTTTCAATAACATTTGCATCGGGTTGTTTGCGAATAATCAATAACACCGACGGTTTGCCATCTTTTAAACCTGTGTTACGCAAATCTTCAACCGAATCTTCGACTTTGCCTAAATCTGAAATTCTGACCGCCGCACCATTGCGATAACTCACAATGATTGGTGAATAATCCGCCGCTGTTCGCGCTTGGTCATTGGCTAAAACTTGCCAACGTTGGTCATTATTTTCAATTACACCTTTTGGGCGATTGACATTAGTTTGCGTAATCGCCACGCGAACTTCTTCAAGACTAATTCCGTATTTATTTAGCGCATTCGGATTTAATTCAACACGCACCGCAGGCAATGTTGCACCACCAAGTTGAACTTGACCCACGCCCGAAACTTGCGATATTTTCTGCATCAAAATCGTTGAGGCTTTGTCGTACATTTGCCCACGATTTAGTTTGTCTGATGTTAATGCCAAAATCATAAT
>CAINDC010000073.1 GCA_903847275.1 uncultured Pseudomonadota bacterium | reverse complement strand
TGTTGTAAATTGATTAAGCAAGGTTCCACTAGAATTATATAGCCCTAATTTGAAGTAAGTTGAGTAACTTGAATTGATAGGCGAATCAAATACTAAATTCACTGTTCCACCCGCTGAAACGTTGAATCTGTAATAATCTACATCACTAGAATTCATGAGCTGCCCCGTTATTGCAGTACCTAACGCTACGGCATTAGCGGTTGCTATTGAATCGTTGTTTTCTGCTTCGTAGCTTGTTATTGCCATTTTTGTGTCCTATTTTTAAATTAGCAGTTGAACTTCGTCGTGTGTTAAACCTGTTAATTCAACGATGGTATTCAAATCAAGATTTTTTGCCAACATTCCTTTGGCGATAGCTAATGCTTTTATTTTTTCACCCGTTTCGACACCTTCTTCAAATCGCTTTTTCTTATCACTTTCAAAATTATATTCTTCAATCATCCAGTATTTTTCCTCATCAGAAACGAGATTTTTCGCAATGGAATCAATGACCGTTTGAAGTTCGGGGCGGGGATAATGGGTTTCATCAATTTGTTCGGTCAAACTTTCTTTAATTGCACTTAACCAGTCGCGGTACATTTCTGGCGTGTTGTCATCAACATATTTCACTGCTAAATAAATCACTTTATGTTTAATTTCGCCAAGTGCATTTCCATAGCGGTCTTTGGGGTCAAAATCAATTACCGCTACATCCGTTTTGTGCTTATCTGCTGACGTTAAAACCACGATGGTATAAACCGTTAAATCAGGTTTGTAATTTTTATAATTTGCCGCCTGTTCAAGCAATGCAACACAATGATAATGCAAGAAGCGGTCGTAATAATCTGAACCGTTTTGATGTTGAATTTCAACAATCACGCGATTTTTTAAATCTTCGGCGTACAAATCAAACTCAACTTTAATGTTGCCAATTTTTTGGGTAAATGATTTCTCGGTTTCGACTTTATCAATGTCTAATTCAATGCCAATAACATCTTTGACAAAGGCTTTGAAAACGTCAATTTGAGAGAAGGCTTTTTTAAAAATTACGCCATATTGAAGCGAAGCAACTTGTTTCATAAATGAATGCTCTGAGGATGACTATAAAACAAAGTTCTGAGCGGTTAGAGCCACTGAACCTGTAAGTTGAATTTCAAAATCATTGGTTTTTATGTCGCTGTCCAAATTTATGGCAACGATGGTTTGTGAATTCGTAATGCTAAAACGTACCTGATTTGGAGCCGTGAATTCTTTTGAACCAATGAACGTCAACGCAGAATTAACACCTGTTAAATCCATTTTATCGCCCGATTCAAAATCAGCAATGACATCTCGCGCCGCTTTGCCAACGCCAGAATCACCCGCATTGAAAGCAAAAATATCATTGCCTGTATCGCCTTCTAAATAATCTTTACCTGCTTTTCCAGTGATTAAATCATCGCTCGTTGTTCCTGTTAATGCGTCATTTCCTGCTGTGCCATTAACAGCATTCATCTTCGGTGCAACTTGTTTGGCATCATTGTCGGTAATGGTCACTTTTGCAGCTGAACCGCCCGAAGCTAACGTAGCATTTTTAGGACTTGATAACGTGATGCGGAAATTTTCTGATGATTCGGATAATTTGTCGTCGGTAATGGGAATCCAAATACTTTTAGTGGTTTCACCTGCTGCAAACGTTAAATTGTCTTCTGTGGCTTTGTAATCAGAGGAACTTTTTGCTGTACCATCTGCTGTTTTGTAATGTACGGTGACGGGTGATGAAGATGGACTCGATAATTTTACAACCACTTCAACATTGGCTTTATCAGCCGCTCCTTCGGTAATGCTGGCATTGCTGATGGTTAAAGACGGTTTATCGTCGTTCAGAATGGTGACGTTGGCTTCGGTTTTGTTTAGCGTCACACCATCGCTTGGATTTGCCAAGGTAACAACGAAGGTTTCGTCGTCTTCAGCAATCGTGTCGGAGTTGATTTTAATTTTAACTTTTTGTGTTTTTTGATTGGGTGCAAACGTAATGGTTTGATTAAATGCCGTGTAATCTTTACCGCTTAATGCTGTTCCGTCTTCGGTACTGATTTCAACATCGACCGAATCGGTTGGGGCTTGGTCAAGTGTCAAAACTAATGTGGCTTCAACAGTACCGTTTTTGTTGCCTTCTTTGATTTGAATGTCTGTAATTGAAAGGGATAGCTCTTGAATGTCGTTCGATACAACTGGCAATGTTTTGTCATTAAATTGTACAAATTCCACGTCAGTCAGTTGGTCTGTTTCGCTTGTGAGAATGTTGGTAACGCTATTATCAGTAGGACTTAAATAGTAATTAGACGCTTCACCGTTATAAATCGCGGTATCTTCACCATTTCCACCATCTAAAACATTTTCACCTGAACCGCCATTTAACGTGTCGTCCCCATCACCACCCAATAAAGTATCGTTGCCTTTGTCACCTTTGAGTTCATTGTTGTTGCTGTTGCCTGTGATGATATTGGCGTTATCGTTTCCCGTGCCTTTGATAG
>CAINDC010000072.1 GCA_903847275.1 uncultured Pseudomonadota bacterium | reverse complement strand
GTAGTGGTCTTCGGCAACAGGATTTACTGCACAACTGTAAATCAATCCTAAATCCACTACATTGACAGGAATTTCTGGATCATAAACTGTTTTCATCACCGCCCAACAGTTTTGCTCAATCGCTTGTGCAGAATTTTCGCTAACTAATGTTGCAGAATGATGCTCTTTTTTGCCCAGCGCATCGGCATCTTTGCCAGCAATCCGAACCAAATGCCCATAAGGCGTAAGCACTGTGAAATTATCGCCTAACGCTTGATGTAGCGTGACAATTTCCCCCCTATTTAATTTACCAATATGCCCATCAGGAATCGTAATAATATCTACGTCGCGGGTTAACGTTATGCTTTCTTTTGCAGCCATAATTTTCTAAAGTTCCAAATTTAAAATTTCTGCGTCTATATCTTTTCCCGTGACGGTCAATCGATCGCTGAATAAATACTCATAAAGCGGAGCGAGCGAATCCATTGTGGGAAGTTTTGTTTTATCTTCGGCAGGGTGAGAGCGTTTGCGTAAGGGTGAATCAATAGGGTTAGGAATTAAGACATTCACAAAAATTTTCCCAGAGCTTTCAAATTCATCAGCCAAAATGTGTGCTAATCCTTCCATTGCAATTTTTGAAACGCCATAAGCTCCGCCGTAAGCAGTCCCGTGACAAGCAGATGAATCAGAGGTAAAGACAATCGAAGCGCGTGTCGCTTTTTGCATCACAGGTAAAAGGACGCGAGTTAACAAAAATGGTGCATTTAAATTCACATTTAACGTGTGTCCCCACGCTTTTGTACTGTGTTGAATTAAAGGTGTGAAAGAACTGAATTCAACAGCAGAATGTAACAAACCGTGTAACGCGCCATATTTTTCGTTGATACGTTGTGCAAGTTCTTCATAATCATTTTCAGTCGCGCCCGCTAAATCAAACGGATACATAATCGGTTCAACGCCGCCTTCCGTTAAAATTTTGTCGTAAATAATTTCGAGTTTAGGCAAATTTTTATCGAGCAAAATAATTTGTGCGCCCAATTTTGCCAATGTTAATGCGGCTGTTGAACCCAAACCACCTGCTGCGCCCGTGATTAAAATAACATGATTTTTTAGTGACATAATGCGTTCTCCAACCAAGTGAGCAAATGTTGTGGGGAATGAATCAGCGCATTTGCACCCCAATTTTCGGGATTGTCATTTGCTTGCAAATAACCGTAAGTTGCAGCGAGCGTGTACATTTCAGCATTTTTTCCTGCCAAAATATCGTGCGCGGCATCGCCAATATAAACACATTCAGCCACTGAAACATTCACACGCTTACACGCTTCTAAAAGTGGAGCGGGATGCGGTTTTGGATTCGGCGTGGTATCACCACAAATTACACACGCAGCACGATTTTGAAGTTCTAAAGCCTGAATTAGCGGTAGCGCAAAACGTTCACGTTTATTGGTTACAATTCCCCACGATAGATTTCGTGTTTCGATGAAATTCAGCACGTCCAACATACCCTCAAAAAATTGGCTATGTCGCGCAATGTTAGCTTCATATTCATTTAGCATTGTAGTCAAAATGGCAGCATGAATTTCATCGTCAATCGCTTCTTTAAGACTCGCGTTAATCATCGCAATCGCGCCAAATGAAACGTGTGGTTTAACGTATTCAGCGGCAACAGGTGAAAAATCGTGGTGTGTCAAAGCGGAATTTAAACAGGCAATTAAATCAGGCGCGGTATCAACCAACGTGCCATCTAAATCAAATAAAACGCAGGATAATTTCATTAGGCGATTTTTTTGAAAGCCGCGATGTAATTAACATCAACATCTTTACCGAGTGAAAAGTGTTGCGTAAGCGGATTGTACTCAATGCCAATCATGCCTTGAAGTTCTAAACCCACAGCACGAGCAGTTTGACTAAGTTCCGATGGTTTGATGAACGTTTTATATTCGTGCGTGCCTTTAGGTACCATTTGCAAAACATATTCAGCGGCAACAATCGCTAACAAAAAGGCTTTCGGTTTACGGTTTAATGTTGAGAAAAAAACCATACCGTCGGGTTTAACTAATTTCGCACACGCAGCCACAATTGAACCTGCATCGGGGACGTGTTCCAACATTTCCATGCACGTTACGAAATCAAAACTTTCAGGTTGTTCTTCAGCGAGTTTTTCAACCGCAATTTTTTGATAATTTACCGATGCAGTTTCGGTTTCTAAAGCGTGTAATTCTGCGACATCAATCAAATCGTGACTTAAATCAATGCCAAGAGCGTCTACGCCCAATTGTGCTAAAGCCTCTGTCAAAATTCCACCACCACAACCCACGTCAACAGCACGTTTACCAGCGATTGGTAGGTATTCTTGAATGAACTGCAAACGGAGTGGATTCACAGCGTGTAAGGTTTTAAATTCACCTTGTTTATCCCACCAAAGTTCTGCCATTGAGCCAAATTTGTGAATTTCGTGAGCGTGTACGTTATCAGTCATTTTTGTTAATTCGAGTTCGTGTGAAAAGTATTTATAGTCTACCGCATTAGTAGGTTATTCGTCATGCCTGCAAATTGTACTTTCAAACTATATAATAACTCTGTTATTAATCTTCATCATCAGAATAAGGTTGTGATTTAATGCCTGTTGGAAGTTTGTGACTGTTTGCGGAACGTAACAAAATCAACAGCCCACCGACGATAAATAATACGATAACAACAAAAATTAAAATGCCCATTTGATTCTCCAAGTTTAAAAATGCAGGTCAAACAAAGTAAAAAAGTTATCAATAATAAGTTTTTTCATAATTTCAGCCAATGCAAAATCAGTCACCCCCGTTAATGATTCGTTATAATGCCCGCACCTTTTACTTTTCACCTAAATTATAAAAATAAAAAATGTTTGAAATTGAATACGAATTCCGCGAAGACGACTTAATCCACTTTAATGAAGTGCAATTTACCCGCAACGAAGACATCCAAAGCAATATCCGCAAAAACCGTTGGCTCGTACCTGCTGTAATGGGATTGATTGGTAGTTTTTATTATTTTTATTATGGCGACAAAAATTCTGCTGCGTATATCGTTGTTATCGCTGCACTTTGGGGTTGGTTATCGCCGAAAGTGATGATGCTCGATTTGCGTCGCCAAATTCTTGCAAATTACACTTACAAAGAAAAAAATGCGATGTTTGGTACTTACACACTCACAATTGACCCTGCACAAGCCCAGTATCTATTGGAAAAATCGCCCAGTGGTAAGCACAAAATGTTGTTGTCAGATTTAGTGCGAGTCGAATACAGCAAGCATTACGTCTATATTTATATCAGTTTAAGCACCGCGCTAGTCATTCCACGCGAAACTGTAAAAAGTGGTGATTTGGCGGCATTTGCTAAACAAGCTGAACAAATGATTGAACGAGCGGCGTAACCTAAAATGCTTAATTTCAGAAACATCACGCTTCGACGCGGCACACGAGTTTTATTTTCAAACGCTTCTTTTACGTTGCACAACGGACAAAAAATTGGTTTTACTGGCGCGAATGGTGCGGGAAAATCCAGTTTGTTTGCGATGGTAAAAAATGAACTTCATGCAGACGAAGGCGATTTCACCATGCCGCCCAATTTAGCGGTCGCTCACGTCGCACAAGAAATGCCTGCGGTCGAATGTTCTGCACTCGATTATGTTATGGATGGCGACGTAGAATTGCGCCAACTTCAAAAACAATTAGACATCGCGGAACAAGCGCACGATGGTTTAAAACAAGCTGAATTGCACGCCGCGTTAGATGTGATTGGTGGTTATAGCGCGAATTCTCGGGCTGCACGTTTACTTGATGGTTTAGGTTTTACCGCCCCAAAAATGGAAAATTCCGTCAGTTCTTTTTCGGGCGGTTGGCGAATGCGGTTGAATTTAGCGCAAGCATTAATGTGTCGTTCGGATGTTTTGTTACTTGATGAACCCACGAACCATTTGGATTTAGACGCGGTTTTATGGTTGCAAGATTGGCTTG
>CAINDC010000071.1 GCA_903847275.1 uncultured Pseudomonadota bacterium | reverse complement strand
GCATTGATCCTGTGAGTGTTATTTTGATTTCGATTGTGAGTTCGTTGTCAGTACGTTTTGTAATTGATGTTTTCATGGGAAAAATCCTTTTTTCCCCCTCTTTTACCACATCAAACTACATTAAATGGAATCAGCACCCTTCAGTTTCAACTTTGTCTATTTTTAAATCAATGCCCGTGATGTCTTTCACAAACGCTTTGAAAACGTCAATTTGTGAAAAGGCTTTTTTGAAAATTACGCCATATTGCAGCGAAGCGACTTGTTTCATGATTTTGATTTTGATTCCTTGTTAAACGTAGTGCCAGCGGCTTTAAACGTATGCACATCGACTTCAGATTCTTGTGAATCCACCGCACATCGCCAATCTAACGCTTGGTCTTGATTAAAACGTTTGCCTAATTTTTGTGCAATTTCAGCGCGTGCCAATTCCACGCCCAAATAAAACGCATGACCGCCATCATTTTCAACGCCTAATTTTGGGAATAATTCAAACGGATCCGTCGCGCTGTGAAAGCCATCACGATTAAAAATATGCACGCTATTTTCACTAATTTGAATTCGATAACTGGGATCTTTAATTTGTGCGGCGAGTTCTTGAATTTCGTCCAGCGAATACGGAAACGCCGTGGGTTCGTGCAACGCCATCAAACCTGCGTTGATATGTTTCGGCAATGTATCATGTTCTTTGGCGGCAAACATAATCCGTCGTGCTAAATCCGCTTCTTTAATGGCGCGTGTTGCATGGCGACTGACTTCCGTTGCCAAAATATGATTGATATTTAACTCCGAACAAATGCCCATCAATAACGCATTCATGCCAGCGGTATCTGCGTGGGTTAATTCGGTGATATTGCCCACACCAAGCATCATTTCAACATCAGGATGATTTTTTCGGACTTCGTGATAACGCACAATCGAGGTCGTAAAACCAAAATGAATCGGGTCTAAAATCGGGTCAACAATAAACGGACGATTTTTCGCCTGCATGATTTTAATTGCACGGTCGAGCGATTCTAAATCGGTATGCGTTTCGGGAATAATAATAGGCGTTGATGTCACTTCGTCCGCAATCCATAACGTACTTTCATGCAAACTCAATAAATAATCCGCGCCAGCTTTGCCACCACGCAATAAATCTTCCGTTTCAAGTGAATCTAAACTCACCAAAAAACTAGCTTGTTTCAATGCGGCAATTGCCTCTTCCATGTGCGGAAATGGCGTACTCGGCAAACAACCCAAATCAATCACATCCGCGCCATTTTTTCGATAATACAAGGCACGATTTAAAATTTCAGACACCGTTAAATTGGGTGCGTCGGTAATTTCAGCAAAAATTTTCACGCTGTAATTATCTAAATTCGCAATCTGAATTTTTTTACCAAAAAATAACGGTAAATCTTTCACTTCTTCCGTACCACGAACAACGGGAACGCCTAATTTTTCAGAAAGCGCGTCCAAATCACCACGACACCGACCAGGAACGATGATTTTCGTTGCGCCAAACGTATCTTTTAGTTTGCGTTCAATCATGTCCGCCGTCATTAAAGCCGCGACTTTCAGCCCTAATTGATGCACTTTGTAGGAGAAATCAGGCTGCATTTTTTCTAAAATACTACGCAACTGTTTTTCAGCGAGTGAACCTGTTAAAAATAAAAGACGTTCTTCACTCATGACAGATTTTTTAAACGTTCTTGAACGGTTGAAATCAATGAATCAGCACTTTCTACAACGGTTGTATATTCAAATTCACGCAATTTTGCCGTGCCTTCTAAATCAATTTTTCGTGGATAAACCATAACTTTGCCGCTTGGTGCTGTCGTTTCCATTTCGGGGGCAATGTCGCACGGATAAACAATACTCGGCACGCGGCATTTTCCTGCTTGAGAATACAAATTTGTGACCAATGAATCGGCAATGCCTAACACACATTTTGCAATCGTGTTTGACGTAGCTGGAGCGAGAACAAACGTGTGGTAATAGCCTTTATAAAAATGTCCAACGGGCGGAGACGAGGCAGTTTTATCACGATAAACAGGCATTTTTTCGCGCAAATCAGCGAGTTGAATGCCGTACATTTTTAAGACTTCTTCACCTGCTTGACTGATGTACAAATCAACCGCGTCAAGCGTTATTAAAAATTCAACGCATTCTTCAATGTAATGCCCAGAGCCTGTAATTGCCCATGCTAATCGGGGTTTTGTCATCTAATCATCGCCCAATTGTGTTAACAATTCCGCATGATGTTCGCTAATTAACGGCTGTAATACTTGATCTAAACCGCCTTCCATAATGTCGTCGAGTTTATAAAGCGTTAAGTTAATACGGTGATCGGTCAAACGTCCTTGCGGATAATTGTAAGTACGAATACGTTCCGAACGGTCGCCACTGCCGACTTGTACTTTTCGTAATGACGATTGTTCAGCGTGTTGTTTTTCTTGTTTTGCCGAAAGAATACGCGAGGACAATAACGCCATCGCTCGCGCACGGTTTTTATGTTGTGAACGATCATCTTGGCATTCCACAATCGTTCCCGTTGGAATGTGCGTAATCCGAATCGCAGATTCTGTTTTATTGATATGCTGACCACCCGCGCCCGATGCACGAAATGTATCGACTTTTAAATCAGCTGGATTGATGTCAATCGCATCAATTTCATCCACTTCTGGCATAATCGCTACCGTACACGCCGACGTATGAATTCGCCCTTGAGATTCGGTTTCGGGAACACGTTGCACGCGGTGTGTGCCAGATTCAAATTTCAATTGCGAATACACATCACGCCCTGAAACACGCAAAATTACTTCTTTATAACCGCCGTGTTCACCTTGGTTTTCGTTGATAATTTCGGTTTGCCAGCCTTTGCGTTCTGTATAACGTTGATACATTCGCGCCAAATCACCCGCAAAAATCGCTGCTTCATCACCGCCCGTTCCCGCTCGAACTTCTAAAAAGATGTTGCGATTGTCATTTGGATCTTTGGGCAATAACAATAATTGCACTTCATGTTCTAATGCTTCGAGTTGATTTTCTGCGTCCGTGATTTCGTCTTCGGCTAGTTCGCGCAATTCTGGATCGCTATCATTTGCCATTTCTTTTGCGGTAGCCAACGCGTCCAAAAGCTGCTCGTAACGTTTGTAGCATTCCACTAATGGGCTGATTTGTGCGTATTCTTGGCTTAATGCCCGAAATTTATTTTGATTACTTTGTGTTTCTGGTTCGGAAAGTAACGCTGAAATTTCGTCGTGACGTTCGCATAAGTTTTGTAGTTTTTGTTCTATCGATAGTTTCATTTTTAAGCTGGGTTAAGTTGAAAAATTTCTAAAGCTGCCGCAAGCAAATCATGACGTTCATTTTCTGCTGCGACGCGGATTTGAGTGCTGGGGGTGTGAATAAGTTTATTAGTTAATGTGTGCGCTAAACGTTGCAATGCAATTTCGGCAGATGTGCCATTTGCAAGCGAAGTAAGTGCTTTTTGTAATGCGTCATCACGCAAAATTTCAGCTTGTGAGCGGTAATCTTTAATCAATGTTTGTGCGCTTTGAACGCGTAACCACGCCAAAAAATAATCGACTTGCGTATCAATAATTTCTTCTGCTTGTTCAGCGGCTTGACGACGCGAATTCATATTTTGTTCAATCGTGTGCTGTAAATCATCGACGGTGTACAAATACACATCATCTAATTGCTCAACTTCCGTTTCAATATCACGCGGCACGGCTAAATCCACCATAAACATGGGTTTGCGTTTGCGTTTTTTTAATGCACTTTCAACGCTACCTTTGCCTAAAATTGGCAATTGACTGGCGGTTGACGAAATTACAATATCTGCTTCGGCGAGATGATTTGGAATTTCCGCTAAACTAATCGCGTAACCATTGAATTGTGCTGCGAGAATGTGTGCTTTTTCAAAAGTGCGATTGGCAATAATAATGCGCCCAATACCTTGTTGACTTAAATGTCGTGCCGCAAGTTCAATCGTTTCCCCCGCACCGATTAACAACGCGGTTTGTTCGCTGAGTTTGTCGAAAATTTGTCGCGCCAATTGCACCGCTGCAAAAGCAACTGAAACGGGACTTGACCCAATTGCCGTATCGGTACGCACTTTTTTTGCAGCAGTGAAGGTATGTTGAAATAATTTGCCGAGTAATTTACCGATTGTTCCCGCATCGCACGCTGTTTGATACGCAGTTTTCATTTGCCCTAAAATTTGCGGTTCACCCAAAATCATCGAATCTAAACCGCACGCGACCCGAAAAATATGACGAATCGTGGCGTTATCGGTGTAACAATACAAATAGGGTGTTAAATCCTGTGCGCTGATTTGTTTATTTTGAGCAATCCAATCAATTAAAATTTTTTGATTGTCCGATTGTGTCGAACAGTAAAATTCAGTGCGGTTACACGTTGATAAAATTGCGGCTTCATTTATTTCATTAACAATCAGCAAATCCTGTAACGCATTCGGCAAAATGTCAGCTGGAAATGCCAAGCGTTCACGAATAGCAACGGGGGCTGTGGTGTAATTGATACCAAGGGCGAGAAGTGTCATTGAGTGAGAAGATTAAATGTTGATACGACTTTGTAATTGTAGCTATTCTAAGAAATCTAGCGGTGTTGTCCAACTGTAAAAAATCAGCATTCTAATTTAGGCGCGTTTTCTGCTACGCTATTAACCAAATTCACCTTCCGTCACGAACTAGGAACAAGCGTGTTAAAGCTCCCATTTTTATCTGTTATTAGCGTTATTTTATTAGGCAGTTGTGCCGTCGAACCCGAAAAACTTTCTCCTGCAGAAGCGATTACACCCGAAACAATTTCAACTCCAGAAACACTCGCAGAAATTAAACCTATAAAAAAATCAGATTTGCCGCCCATTGAAGCGAAAACAGCGATTGAGCCTGATGTGATGTATTTGTTATTAGCGGCCGAACTCGCCACACAAAGACAACAATATGGTTTGGCGTATGAAGCATATATGGAATTAACAAAGCGTGTAAAAGACCCAAAGTTTGCAGAACTTGCGGCAAAAATGGCATTACAAATTAAAGATTCTCGTAAAACAACAGATGCAGTTTCTGCATGGATGAATCAAGAACCGAAAAATGTGACAGCTAAAAAAGTTGCCGCATTGAATGCGTTGCGAGGGAATGACAAAAAAGCGGCGGTAAAAGAATTAAATGCGTTGCTGACCGCCGAACCTGAAAATTTTGAAAATGCGTTGCTTGAGTTAAGTAGTATTTTACAAAAAGAGGGCAGAGAAAAATTTGTTTACGATACGCTTGAATCGTTGGCAACGAAAACCACAAGCAATAAACCAGTGATTTATTTTGTGCAGGCATTATTGTCGATGCAAATGAAAAATAATGTGCAGGCAGAAAAGAAAATTGAGCAAACATTAGCGTTGCAGCCAGATTGGGAGCATCCGTTATTGATTCAATCACAATTAGCGATTATGGCGAATGATTTGGTGCGTGCAAAAACGCTTTTAAATTCGGTAGTTTTGAAACATCCAAATAATCCCGCATTTAAAAAAATGTTGGCGCAAACGCTGATTAAAACGACTGAATACGAAGCCGCTGCAGAACTTTATCAAACGTTAGTTACTCAAAATCCTAAAGACGGTGAAAATTATATTGCCTTAGCGTTAATCAATTTGCAGTTAAATCGAGATGCAAACGCTGAAACGATTTTAAAAACGCTCGCTGAACAAGTTGAATGGGCATCGCAAGCGAATTTTTATCTAGGAAAAATCGAAGAAAAAAGGAATAACACCGCAGCTGCTATTATTTTATTTGATAAAGTAAATGACATGAATTTTGCCTTAGATGCAGGTGTTTCAGTAATTAACTTGTTGGCTAAAGACAAAAAATATGCCGAAATTGATGCGCGATTAGATGTTTTAGTAAAAAAGTTCCCCGCGCAAAAATTGCGTTTTGTGTTGATGCAAGCCAGTTTATATAACCAACAAAATCAAGCTGAAAAAGCATTTAGTTTGTTAAGTGAAACGTTATTACAAATGCCAGATGAAAAAGATTTACTTTATACCCGTGCTTTAGTTGCTGAACATTTAGGTAAATTAGACGTATTAGAATCGGATTTAAAAAAGATTTTGGCAAAATATCCGAATGATGCTCAGGCATTGAATGCTTTTGGTTATACGTTATTGAATGATGCAAAACGGTATCACGAAGCAGAAAAGTATTTGCAGCGAGCTATTAAATTACAACCGAATGAGCCTGCGATTATGGATAGTTTTGGTTGGTTGCAATTTAAGTTAGGTAATTACCCGCAAGCTTTGAAATACCTACAAACTGCGTATGAAAAACAAAACAGCGGTGAAATTGCCGCGCATTTATGCGAAGTGCTTTGGGAAATGAACAAAAAAGAAGATGCACAAAAGTTTTTTGATGAAGCATTAAAGGCGGCACCAGAAGATATAGATTTGTTGAATTTTAAAAAGCATTTTTTGGAGTAGTGGCGCGTGAAAAAAATTTTTTTATTCGCAAGCGTTTTACTATTACCTGCGTGTTCGATGTTATCTACTACGCCTGAAATCGCTTATAAGCCAACTAGCGCACAAAGTGAATTATACGAGTTGCAACATTGGGGATTTGATGGGCGCATTGCGGTGGTTAGCAAAAATGATGTCGCACAGGCGAGTATCAATTGGGAGCATTCGCCTGAAGAAGATTTAATTAAATTATCAGGTCCTTTAGGGCAGGGCGCAGTGACGATTCAATTGAATTCGACAGGTGTGACGATTGATCGTGGCGGTGGTGATGTGAAAACTTCAAATAATCCCGAAGAATTTATCAATCAACAAGTTGGGTTATTTGTTCCTGTGAAATCGTTGCGTTATTGGGTGGTTGGCGTGCCAGAAAAATCGCAAGAAGTGATCACAATTGAAAGTGGTTTTGAGCAAGCGGGTTGGCGCAATCAATATAAAGCGATGCAGCCAGTTGGTAGCCACGTTTTGCCGCGCAATATGACGGTAACGAAAGATTCGGTGAAATTAAAACTTTTTATTGATCAATGGATGTTAGATGACAAACGAAAATAAGATTTTTGAATGGGATAAAAAATATCCCGCGCCCGCGAAATTGAATTTAATGTTGCGAATTGTTGGGCAACGTGAAGATGGTTATCACTTGTTACAAACGGTATTTCAGTTTGTTGAATTATGTGATTGGTTGACGTTTTTACCGAATGATTCGGGCGAAATTGTATTAGAAAATGCAATTTCGGGCGTTGAAAATTCGGATAATTTGATTATTAAAGCGGCAAATTTATTGAAATCTGAAACTGGGTTTAATGGTGGTGTACGAATTCGATTAGAGAAAAACTTGCCTATGGGGGGCGGTTTAGGTGGTGGAAGTTCGGATGCCGCGACGACACTTGTTGTATTAAATTCGTTGTGGAATTTGCAGTTGTCGCGTGAAAAACTGATGAAATTGGGGCTTTCGTTGGGTGCTGATGTGCCGATATTTGTGTTTGGACACGCGGCTTGGGCGGAAGGTATTGGTGAAAAATTAACGAAAATAAATCTTAAAGAACAATGGGTTTTGATTTTAAAACCCGATTGCCATGTGAATACAAAAGAAATTTTTTCAGCGAATGGTTTGACACGAAATAGCAAATCGATAACAATAGACAAATTCAACGCAGGACAAGTTAAAAACGATTGTCTTGACGTGGTTTGTAAGCATTATGAAGCAATTGAGAAAGCATTATGTGATTTGAGTGTTTTTTCTGAAGCAAGACTAACGGGAACAGGAGCATGTGTTTTTGCACTGTTTAAATCTGAAAATCTTGCTATTGAGGCAGAGCTTACACTTAAGGATAAGTGGCAAACCTACCTCACAAAAAGTTGTAATAAATCATCCTTGTTTGCTCAATCCTAGATTCGGATTTTGTAAAAAACTAAAATTGGGTCGTCGCCAAGCGGTAAGGCACGGGGTTTTGATCTCCGCATACCAAGGTTCGAATCCTTGCGACCCAGCCAATCTATCTACTACGCTTAATTCATTCATGGAGTGTTTATGAGTGACACCAATTTAATGGTGTTTTCTGGAAATGCTAACCTAGCTTTGTCTGAAGGCATAGTAAAAAAACTCAATATGCGTCTAGGCATGGCAACACTTGGTCGTTTTAGTGACGGCGAAATTGCTTTTGAAGTCGAAGAGAATGTACGCGGAAAAGAAATTTTTGTCATTCAACCAACATGTTCGCCCACAAATGAAAATTTGATGGAGTTGCTTGTAATGATTGATGCACTTAAACGAGCTTCTGCGGCGAAAATTACAGCAGTTATGCCATATTACGGCTATGCCAGACAAGATCGACGCTCACGTTCAGCGCGAGTTTCAATTAGTGCAAAATTGGTTGCTAAGATGATTGAACAATCGGGGGCAAATAGTGTATTGACGATTGATTTGCACGCAGATCAAATACAAGGTTTTTTTGATATTCCTGTTGATAATGTCTATTCGTCTCCGCTATTGCTTGGCGATATTTGGCGGCAGCAGTATGAAAATTTGATTGTTGTATCACCAGATGTTGGCGGTGTTGTTCGTGCCAGAGCATTGGCTAAACGGTTAGGTGATGCAGATTTGGCTATTATTGATAAGCGTCGCCCAAAAGCCAATGTTTCAGAGGTTATGCATATTATAGGTGATGTTTCAGGGCGAACTTGTATTCTTGTTGATGATTTAGTTGATACTGCAGGTACACTTTGTCACGCGGCAAGTGCATTGAAAAAACATGGTGCCATAAGAGTTGTGGCGTATTGCACACATCCTGTTTTGTCAGGCGCTGCGATGACGAATTTACGTCATTCGGAAATTGATGAGCTTGTCGTCACTGATACGATTCCATTAAGTCAAGAAGCAATAGATTTAGGAAAAATCCGACAGTTGAGCGTAGCTGAAATGCTCGCAGAAACAATTAGACGTATTTCGGCTGGTGAATCGGTTAGCTCCATGTATGTAGATTAAAATTAAAAATAGCGTGCAAAAAGCACAAGGTAAAAGAAATGTCTAATGTATTTGAATTTGTTGCAGAAACTCGTACTGGTAATGGTAAAACTGCGTCGAGAGCTATGCGTCGTAGCGGTAGTGTTCCAGCGGTAATTTACGGGCATGGCGTACCACAGATGTTGTCACTTAATCACAATGAAGTTGTGAAGCATCTGTCGCATGAGGAAGTTTACTCCCATATTTTGGATTTAACAATTGATGGTAAAACCGAAAAAGCGATTTTAAAAGGTGTGCAGCGACACCCTGCAAAAGTGCGTATATTGCATCTTGATTTTTTGCGTATTAACTTAGCTGACCGTATAAAAGTTCATGTCCCACTGCATTTTATCAACGAGCATTCTGGTATTGGCGGTAAAAAAGGTGGTGTAGCCGCTCATGCAATGACTAGCGTGGAAGTTTTTTGTTTACCAGCATATTTACCAGAATTCATTGAAGCTGACTTGGCTCGCCTTGATGTTGGCTTTTCAATTCATTTGTCAGAGCTAAATGTACCCCCAAATGTACAAATTGTTGAGTTAACACACGGTGCTGATCACGATTTAGCCGTAGTTTCTATGCAGGCTGCAAAAGTCCCTGTTGAATAATTTATTGTGATTAAGTTAATTGTTGGCCTGGGTAATCCAGGGCAGGAATACGAAAAGACCCGGCATAATGCTGGGTTTTTGTTTTTGGACTATTTGTATTCTGGTGCGTGGCTGAATGAACCGCGTTTTAATGGGCAGACAGCGACCTTAAAGATTGGTAATGAGCAGATTCGGATGCTAAAACCGATGACGTTTATGAATCGCAGTGGTTACTCTGTTGGGAATATTGCTCGTTATTACAAAATTAGTCCTGATGAAATCTTAGTTGTTCATGACGAGTTAGATTTTAAAGCGGGTATAATTAAGTTGAAAAAGGGTGGTGGGCATGGCGGACATAATGGGTTGCGGGATATCATCGCTCATTTAGATAGTAATGATTTTTATCGCTTACGTGTTGGTATTGATCGTCCCGCATCAAATAAACAAGTAGCAAGTTATGTATTGTCTGGAATGAGTAAGTTTGAAAATGAAAATATGTTTAACGCTTTTGATTTTGTGAATTTATACCTGGATATGGTCGTTTTTAGAGATATCTCAAAAGCAATGAACACATTAAATACAAAAAATAAAGTTATTTATTGACAAATATATTCCTTTTAAAGATAATGTAAAGCTGTTTAGGAGGGGTTCCCGAGCGGCCAAAGGGATCAGACTGTAAATCTGCTGGTTCTACCTTCGGAGGTTCGAATCCTCCCCCCTCCACCAAATAAAATGCGGGTGTAGTTCAATGGTAGAACTCCAGCCTTCCAAGCTGATCACGTGGGTTCGATTCCCATCACCCGCTCCAGGAAATTTAGTGCTTATATAGCTCAGTAGGTAGAGCACTTCCTTGGTAAGGAAGAGGTCACCAGTTCGAATCTGGTTATGAGCTCCATTTCTAAATAAAAATAATTTTAAGGTATTTAAAATGGCTAAAGAAAAATTCTCGCGTAGCAAAGCACATGTTAACGTCGGCACAATCGGTCACGTTGATCACGGTAAAACTACTTTAACAGCGGCATTAACGACGGTTATGGCTAAATTGCACGGTGGTGCAGTAAAAGCATTTGATCAGATTGATAACGCCCCTGAAGAAAGAGCGCGTGGTATTACTATTGCTACTTCACATGTTGAGTATGAATCGCCAAATCGACACTATGCACACGTTGACTGTCCAGGTCATGCTGATTATGTAAAAAACATGATTACTGGTGCGGCACAAATGGATGGTGCAATTTTGGTTTGCTCAGCAGCTGATGGTCCAATGCCACAAACTCGCGAGCATATTTTGTTGTCACGCCAAGTTGGTGTTCCATATATCGTTGTTTTCTTGAACAAAGCCGATATGGTTGATGACGAAGAGTTAATCGAATTGGTTGAAATGGAAATTCGTGAATTATTGGATATGTATGAATTCCCAGGTGATGATACGCCAATTATTCGTGGCTCAGCATTATTAGCTTTGCAAGGGGACGAAAGTTCAATTGGTGCGCCTTCAGTTATTAAATTAGTTGAAGCGTTAGATACATATATTCCGTTGCCAGAACGAGCTGTTGATGGTGCGTTCTTAATGCCAATCGAAGACGTATTCTCGATTTCAGGTCGTGGAACTGTTGTTACGGGTCGTATTGAGCGGGGCGTGATTAAAGTTGGTCAGGAAGTTGAAATTGTTGGTATTCGCCCAACTGTTGTCACAACTTGTACTGGCGTTGAAATGTTCCGTAAATTATTGGATCAAGGTGAAGCGGGTGACAATGTTGGCTTGTTATTACGTGGAACAAAGCGTGATGATGTTGAGCGTGGTCAAGTTTTAGCGCATAAAGGCACCATTAAGCCACATGCTTATTTCAATTCTGAAATCTATATTTTGTCTAAAGATGAAGGTGGTCGTCATACACCATTTTTCAATGGGTATCGCCCTCAGTTCTATTTCAGAACGACTGATGTAACAGGTGCAGTAGAGTTGCCTGATGGCGTTGAAATGGTGATGCCTGGTGATAACATTTCGGTGAAAGTGAAATTAATTTCACCTATCGCTATGGAGGAGGGATTGCGTTTTGCAATTCGTGAAGGCGGCCGCACAGTAGGTGCTGGTGTTGTTGCCTCAATTATCGAGTAAAAATTATCGTGTTTTAAATTGTAAGGTGTTTAGTAGTACTAAAAGTTTGTCTGAATAGGTCAGTAGTTCAATTGGTAGAATGGCGGTCTCCAAAACCGTTGGTTGGGGGTTCGATCCCCTCCTGGCCTGCCAGCACAAAATATCCAATTTTCATAGCCCATCTTAAAAGTCCGCATTTATGAATACGCAAGTCGAGGCATCAGTAAATATTTTTGATGTTGTCAAACAAGTTTTTTCCATCGTCTTTGTTATTGCTGGAGTAGCGGCATTTTATTATTTTTCAGATATTAAATTAATTTATCGCGTTTTAGGTTTATTAGCTATTTCTGGTGGCGTCATCGGAATGCTGGCAACAACTGTTTGGGGGGAAGGCATTAGTCGATTCATTTCCGACTCAAAAGTTGAAGTTAGAAAAATAGTTTGGCCAACTCGTGAAGAAACTACGCGTACCACATTGTTAGTATTTGCAATGGTTTCTATCGTTAGCTTAGTGCTTTGGTTGTTGGATACATTTCTTTTTTGGGGTGTACGTCTACTCACAGGGCAGAGTTAATATGGCACAACGTTGGTATGTAGTTCAGTCACAATCTAATTTTGAAAATAAAGTTAAGCTTGCTTTACAGGAGCGTATTGCACGCGAAGGTTTAGACGACTTATTTGGTGAAATTCTCATTCCAACTGAAGAAGTGGTTGAAATGAAAATGGGGCAGCAACGAAAAAGTGATCGTAAATTTTTCCCAGGTTACGTTTTGGTGCAAATGGAGCTGACTAATGAAACGTGGCATTTGGTTCGAGATACACCCAAAGTTCTTGGTTTTATTGGTGGTACATCAGATCGTCCCGCACCAATTTCTGAAAAAGAAGCTAATGCTATTTTGAGTCGTGTTGAAGACAGTATAAATAAGCCCCGCCACAAAGTGTTATTTGAAACGGGTGAAATTATTCGAATTATTGATGGACCTTTTAAGGATTTCAATGGTGAAGTCGAAGAAGCTCTTTATGAAAAAAGTAAGTTAAAAGTTGCTGTGTTAATTTTTGGGCGTGCAACACCCGTTGAATTAAATTTCGATCAGGTTGAAAAAACTTAATGAATTTTTGATTATCTCTATCTTTTTAAAAGGTTAGGGATTTTTTGTCTTAGGGGAGCTGAAAAGCGTTTAACCCATTTTTGGAGTAAGTTATGGCTAAAAAAATTACCGCCTACATTAAATTGCAGGTTAAAGCTGGTGAAGCAAATCCTAGTCCGCCTGTTGGTCCAGCTTTAGGGCAGCGAGGCGTGAATATCATGGAGTTTTGTAAAGCATTCAATGCAAAAACTCAAGATGTTGAAAAAGGTCTACCTTTACCAGTAGTTATCACTGTTTATAGTGATCGTAGTTTTACGTTTATTACTAAAACACCACCTGCATCGATTTTGTTGAAAAAGGCATTAGGTTTGAAAAGTGGTAGTAGTAACCCAAATACAAAGAAAATCGGTACGGTAACTCGTCAGCAGTTGGAAGATATTGCGAAAGTTAAAATGGAAGATTTAAATGCTGCAGATTTAGAAGGTGCAGTGAAGACGATTGCTGGTAGTGCAAAAAGCATGGGTTTAATTGTGGAGGGTTTGTAAAATGGCTAAATTAACAAAAAAAGCAAAACTAATTGCCACAAAAATTGATATAGCAAAACAATATTCTATTGTAGATGCGGTCGCTTTATTAAAAGAAATAGCAACTTCAAAATTTTCAGAATCAATTGATGTTAGCGTAAATTTAGGCGTTGATCCACGTAAATCAGACCAAAATGTTCGTGGTGCAACCGTGTTACCAAATGGAACTGGAAAAACTGTTCGTGTTGCGGTATTTACACAAGGCGCAAATGCTGATGCGGCTAGAGAAGCTGGTGCAGACATTGTTGGTATGGACGATTTAGGTGATTTAGTTAAAAAAGGCGAAATGGATTTTGATGTAGTCATTGCTTCACCCGATGCGATGCGAGTTGTTGGTCAATTAGGACAGATTTTAGGGCCTCGCGGTTTAATGCCTAATCCTAAAGTAGGAACAGTTACAACCGATGTTGCAACCGCTGTTAAAAATGCAAAGTCAGGTCAGGTTCGATACAGAACCGATAAGGGCGGTATTATTCATTGCACATTGGGTAAAGTAGCATTTGATGTCGCTTCAATCCAAGGTAATTTAGAAGCATTGATGGCAGATTTAAGAAGATTAAAACCTACTACCTCAAAAGGTGTGTATATTAAAAAAATCACCCTTTCATCCACTATGGGTCCTGGCTTATGGTTAGATATGAGTGGGCTATAATCGCATCAGACTTTGAGTTGCAGAACTTTGTTTTGTAGCCGTCAAAGACCGTAGGAGTGTTTTAACACTTAATTTTCCTGCGTAGGCGGAACGTAATCTAATTGATTAGTACCGTAAACACACTTTCAGCGTGTGAATTTTCAAGCTGAAAATTTTCAGAATTATCGGAGTAAGCTATGGCTCTAAATTTAGACAGCAAAAAAGTTGTCGTAGAAGAAGTTGCTGCGTATGCCGCGAAAGCGCATTCTGCAGTTGCCGCTGAGTATCGTGGATTGACCGTAACCGAATTAACTGAATTACGTAAAACAGCACGAGAAACAGGCGTTTATTTGCGAGTGGTTAAAAACACTTTAGCGAAACGCGCTGTAGCAGGAACTGAATTTGAATGTATGCAAAACGCACTAGTTGGACCGTTGCTGATTGCATTTTCAATGGAAGATCCAGGCTCGGCTGGGCGTTTGATCAGTGATTTTGCGAAAACGCACGATAAACTTATCGCAAAGATTGTTGCCATTAACGGGCAAGCTTTCGACGGAACAGAGTTGCCACGCTTGGCTCGTTTGCCAACTCGCAACCAAGGTATTGCAATGTTGATGTCTGTGATGAAAGCACCAACCGAGAAGTTTGTTCGGACTTTGGCTGCACTTCGGGATCAAAAACAAGAAGCCGCCTAATTTTTATTTACTGGTTTAAAACCAATTATTTTAGAGGAATACACAATGGCAATTTCACAAGCAGATATTTTAGACGCAGTTGCAAATATGACTGTTATGGAAATCGTTGATTTAATTACAGCGATGGAAGAAAAATTTGGTGTTTCTGCAGCAGTTGCTGTAGCAGCAGCAGCTCCAGCAGCAGCAGCAGCTGAAGAACAAACTGAATTCGATGTAATTATGACTGGCTTTGGCGAAAATAAAGTTGCAGTAATTAAAGTTGTTCGTGGAATTACTGGACTTGGCTTGAAAGAAGCTAAGGATGCAGTTGAAGGGGCACCAACTGTATTGAAAGAAGGTGTTTCTAAAGCTGAAGCAGAAGCATTCAAAAAAGATTTAACAGAAGCAGGCGCAACAGTCGAAATCAAATAAATTTTGATTTACTGCTCAGGTTTTGCCTGATTTATGAATGGGCTGGTGGCTTTTGTCACCGGCCTTTTGTTGCTTGCAATTGTTGCATAGTAAAGCGTTCTACGACAAAAGGTTTTAAAGCGATATGTCCTACTCTTTTACCGAAAAAAAGCGTATTCGAAATAACTTTGGGAAAAGTACTGAAGTACTTGATGTTCCCTATCTTCTCGCCACTCAAATTGATTCTTACGCCCATTTTTTACAGTCAGGCGTTGATATAGCCAAACGTGAAAATCTCGGTTTACACGCTGCTTTTTCAAGTGTTTTTCCGATTGAAAGTCATAACGGATATGCGGTGTTAGAATATGTACGCTATCGTTTAGGTGAGCCAGTTTTTGATGTTAGAGAATGTCAACAACGTGGTGCAACGTATGCGGCTTCTTTGCGCGTTCTAGTGCGCTTAGTGATTTATGATAAAGATGCCTCTGCATCAGCAAAAGTAGTTAAAGACGTACGCGAGCAAGAAGTCTATATGGGGGAATTACCCTTAATGACAGATAATGGAACCTTTGTGATTAATGGTACCGAACGTGTGATTGTTTCACAATTACATCGTTCACCTGGTGTATTTTTTGATCACGATAAAGGTAAAACCCATTCATCAGGAAAATTGTTATTTAATGCTCGTGTAATTCCCTATCGTGGCTCATGGTTAGATTTTGAGTTTGATCATAAAGATTGTGTTTATGTGCGTATCGATCGTCGGCGAAAAATTCCAGCAACTATTTTGTTAAGAGCCTTAGATAAAACATTTGATAATGAAAAAATAATTAGCATATTTTTTGAGACGAATAAATTTGTTATAAATCAAAATGTTTGTATTTTGCATATTGCTCCTGAACGGTTAAGAGGTGAAATTGCTGCATTTGATATTAAAAATGACGGTCAAATTTTAGTTGAAGAAGGGCGACGCATTACAGCAAAGCACATTCGTGATATTAACAAAGCAGGGTTGACAGCCTTTGATGTACCTAGAGAATATTTGATTGGTAAAATTCTAGGACATAATGTGGTTGATAAAAAAACTGGTGAGTTAATTGCGTCTGTTAATGAAGAAATAACAGGCAATACTATTGATCGTTGTATAGAATCTGGGGTAAGTGAGTTAAACACTTTGTATGTTAATGATTTAGATCGTGGCGCATATATTTCTAACGCTATGCGTTCTGATACTACGACTAATAATTTAGAAGCATTGGTTGAGATTTATCGGATGATGCGTCCTGGTGAACCACCAACGCGTGAGTCAGCAGAAAATTTGTTTCAAAATTTATTTTTCACTGATGAACGATATGATTTATCTGTCGTTGGGCGAATGAAATTTAACCGTCGATTAGGGCGTGAAGCGATTGTCGGTACAGGAACACTGACAAAAGATGACATCATTGATGTATTGAAAGAGTTAATCGCGATTCGTAACGGCAATGGTATTGTTGACGATATTGATCATTTAGGAAATCGTCGCGTGCGTTCTGTGGGCGAAATGGTTGAAAATCAATTCCGTGTTGGCTTAGTACGTGTTGAGCGAACCGTTAAAGAGCGTTTAACATTAGCAGATTCTGAAGGCTTAATGCCGCAAGAAATTATCAATGCGAAACCTGTTTCTGCGGCAATCAAAGAATTCTTTGGCTCTAGCCAACTGTCGCAGTTCATGGATCAAAACAATCCATTATCACAAGTGACACATAAACGTCGTGTTTCTGCTTTGGGACCTGGTGGTCTAGCTCGTGAACGCGCAGGTTTTGAAGTTCGTGACGTACACGCGACACATTACGGTCGAGTTTGTCCAATTGAAACACCTGAAGGACCAAATATTGGATTGATTAACTCGTTGTCAGTTTATGCGAGAACCAATAATTATGGGTTCTTGGAAACACCTTATCGCAAAGTGGTAAATGGCAAAGTAACTGATCAAGTGGATTATTTATCCGCGATTGAAGAAGGCGAATTTGTTATCGCTCAAGCGAGTGTGCCAGTTGATGAAACAGGTAAGCTGATTGATGGGTTAGTATCTTGTCGTCATAAAGACGAATTTACTTTAGCTATGTCCGATACCGTACAATACATGGACGTATCATCAAAACAAATTGTTTCAGTCGCGGCTTCAATTATTCCATTTTTAGAACACGACGACGCGAACCGTGCTTTGATGGGGTCAAATATGCAACGTCAAGCTGTTCCAACTTTACGGGCTGAAAAACCGCTTGTTGGTACTGGTATGGAACGTACTGTTGCAAAAGACTCTGGTGTAACTGTTGTGGCAACACGAGGTGGAAAAATAGAATCGGTTGATGCCGCTCGGATTGTTGTGCGTGTGAACGATACAGAAACTGAAAATGGCACGTCTGGTGTTGATATTTATAACTTAATTAAATACACCCGTTCAAACCAAAATACTTGCATTAACCAAAAACCATTGGTTAAAGTTGGCGACAAAGTGAAATCTGGCGACATTATGGCAGATGGACCTTCGACTGATATGGGTGAGTTAGCACTTGGGCAAAATATGCTGGTTGCCTTTATGCCTTGGAATGGCTACAACTATGAAGATTCGATTCTTGTTTCTGAACGTGTTGTTAAAGAAGATCGCTTCACAACTATTCACATCGAAGAAAAAACTTGTGTAGCTCGCGACACGAAACATAGTCCAGAAGAAATCACCGCTGATATTCCAAATGTTAGTGAAGAAGCATTATCGAAACTGGACGAATCGGGTATTGTTTACGTTGGTGCCGAAGTAAAAGGTGGCGATATTTTGGTTGGGAAGGTTACACCGAAAGGCGAAACTCAACTTACTCCAGAAGAAAAATTGTTGCGTGCGATTTTCGGTGAAAAAGCCGCAGATGTGAAAGATACTTCGTTGCGTGTCCCTGGTAGTATCGAAGGAACCGTGATTGACGTTCAAGTTTTTACTCGTGACGGCGTAAAAAAAGATAAACGTGCGTTAGACATCGAACAAGATCAAATCAAAAGTTATCGTAAAGATTTGGATGATCAGATTAAGATTCTTGAAGGCGATATTTTTGCGCGAATCGCTAAAGATTTAGTTGGTAAAGTGGCTCAAGCTGGTAAGGATTTGAGTGCTGGCGATGTGCTTAAGCAGAAGTATTTAGAGGGTTTGAAACCATCTGATTGGTTCAAACTCAAAATGAAAGAGGATGAACTCAATACATTGTTAGAAGTCACCGAAAAACAAATTGAGCAGCAACGCAAAGATTTCGATGCGAAATTTGAAGATAAAAAACGCAAAATTACAATGGGTGATGATTTACCACCAGGCGTTTTGAAAATGGTGAAAGTCTATTTAGCGGTGAAACGACGCATTCAACCAGGCGATAAAATGGCGGGACGACACGGAAATAAAGGTGTTATCTCTATGATTCGTCCGATTGAAGATATGCCGTATACCGCCGATGGTAATCCAGTAGATATTGTACTTAATCCATTAGGCGTACCATCTCGAATGAACGTCGGACAGGTGCTAGAAACTCATTTGGGTTGGGCTGCGAAAGGTTTAGGTATTAAAATTGGTAAAATGCTAGAAGCCAAATACGATGCGTCTCAAACGAAAGTGAAAGCAATTCGTGAGTATTTAGACAAAATTTATAATTGTAATGGGCGTAAAGAAAATTTGGCTTCGTTCAGTGATGCTGAAATTTTGGAAATGGCAACTAATTTAGTTAGTGGCGTGCCGATGGCTACTCCTGTTTTTGACGGTGCAAATGAAGAAGATATTCATGAGATGCTTCGTTTAGCTGATTTACCTGAAGATGGTCAAACCGTGTTGTATGATGGTTTAACAGGTGAACCATTTGAGCGTAAAGTCACCGTTGGCTATATGTATATGCTGAAATTGAACCATTTAGTTGACGACAAAATGCACGCTCGCTCGACTGGTCCTTATAGTCTTGTGACACAGCAGCCGTTGGGTGGTAAAGCGCAATTCGGTGGTCAGCGTTTTGGTGAAATGGAAGTTTGGGCATTGCAAGCTTATGGTGCTGCTTATACGTTGCAAGAAATGCTTACCGTAAAATCGGATGATGTTACTGGTAGAACTCGAATGTATAAAAACATCGTTGATGGTGATCACAAAATGGAAGCTGGAATGCCAGAATCATTCAATGTGTTAATTAAAGAAATTCGTTCATTAGCAGTCAATATTGAATTAGAACGAGAATAATCTTAGGCACAAGCCAGTCTACAAGGCGCAGCTTGCGCCTTGTGCTTTTAAACTTATTTTAAAGAGGACAAGCTCTTGAAAGATTTAATGAATTTCTTAAAACGTCAAAATCGTGCAGAAGATTTTGATGGTATTCGTATTGGTCTCGCGTCACCAGATGTGATTCGTTCGTGGTCGTATGGCGAAGTCAAAAAACCAGAAACAATTAACTATCGTACTTTTAAACCGGAACGCGACGGCTTATTTTGTGCCAAAATTTTCGGTCCTGTCAGCGACTACGAATGTTTATGCGGTAAATATAAACGCTTAAAACATCGCGGTGTCATTTGTGAAAAATGCGGTGTAGAAGTCACGCTTTCTAAAGTGCGTCGTGATCGCATGGGACATATTGACTTAGCCAGTCCTGTCGCACATATTTGGTTTTTAAAATCATTGCCTTCGCGTATCGCGTTATTGCTTGATATGACGTTGCGTGAAATTGAACGCGTGTTGTATTTTGAATCTTTTGTGATTTTAGAATCGGGTGATACGCCATTAATTAAAGGGGTATTGTTAACGGACGATGAATATCAAGACGCACAAGAAAAATATGGCGACGATTTTGTTGCCAAAATGGGTGCAGAAGCGATTTATGAATTGTTAAAATCCATTGATTTAAAAGCTGAAGTTGAAATTTTAAAACAGGAAATTAACGCAACTAGCTCAGAAACAAAAATTAAAAAATATGCTAAACGCCTTAAAGTCATGAGCGCGTTGTTAGCTTCAAAAAATCGTCCAGAATGGATGATTTTAAAAGTATTGCCTGTGTTACCTCCAGAATTACGTCCGTTAGTGCCGCTTGATGGTGGGCGTTTTGCGACATCAGATCTGAATGATTTATATCGTCGTGTAATTAATCGTAATAATCGTTTAAATCGTTTATTAGATTTGAGTGCGCCTGACATTATTGTGCGTAATGAAAAACGAATGCTACAAGAATCAGTCGATGCGTTGCTTGATAATGGTCGTCGTGGTCGTGCAATTACAGGGACAAATCGTCGTCCGTTGAAATCACTTGCTGATATGATTAAGGGTAAACAAGGACGTTTCCGTCAAAATTTACTCGGGAAACGGGTTGATTATTCTGGTCGTTCTGTCATCGTGGTTGGTCCTTCATTGCGTTTACATCAATGTGGTTTACCGAAAAAAATGGCATTAGAATTGTTCAAACCATTTATTTTTAGCAAATTGCAATTCCGTGGTTTAGCGACAACTATTAAAGCTGCGAAGAAAATGGTTGAGCGTGAAGGAACGGAAGTTTGGGATATTCTTGAAGAAGTGATTCGTGAACATCCAATTCTTTTGAACCGTGCGCCCACATTGCATCGATTAGGGATTCAGGCATTTGAACCTACGTTAATTGAAGGTAAAGCAATCCAATTACACCCGTTAGTTTGTAGTGCTTTCAACGCGGATTTTGACGGCGATCAAATGGCAGTTCACGTTCCGTTATCGATTGAAGCGCAATTAGAAGCACGAACATTGATGATGGCAACGAATAACATTTTATCGCCAGCTAATGGTGAACCAGTCATCAATCCTTCGCAAGATATGGTTTTGGGGTTGTATTACATTAGTCGTGAAAAAATGAATGCTGTTGGTAATGGCAGTATTTTTGTCAGTGTTAGTGAAGTACATAAAGCTTTGGAAGAAAAAGCGGTGGAATTGCAGTCCAAAATTCAATTGCGTATTACTGAAAAAGTAACTGACAAAACTGGAGTTATTAGCCATAAAACACATCGTGTGGATACAACGGTAGGTCGCTCGTTAATTTGGGAAATGATTCCTGTTGGGATGCCGTTCGATTTAGTCAATTGTGATATGACGAAAAAGAACATTTCACGCTTGATTAACTATAGTTATCGTTACATGGGTAACAAAGATACTGTCGTTTTGGCAGATCAGTTAATGTATTTAGGATTTAAATACGCTACTCGTTCGGGAATTTCATTTGGTATCGAGGATATGGAAATTCCAGATGAAAAAAATGTCATTTTGGCGGATTCAAATAAAGAAGTGAACGAAATTCAAAGTCAATATGCGGCGGGTTTAGTTACTGACGGTGAACGTTACAATAAGGTTGTTGATATTTGGTCACACGCAAACGACAAAATCGCTAAAGTAATGATGGACGGTTTAGGTAAAGAAAGTTACATCGATGCACAAGGCGAAACGAAAGAACAAAAATCATTTAATTCAATTTACATGATGGCAGATTCTGGAGCTAGGGGTTCTGCAGCTCAAATTCGACAATTAGCTGGGATGCGTGGTTTGATGGCAAAACCTGATGGTTCTATTATTGAAACACCAATTACTGCGAATTTCCGTGAAGGTTTAGACGTATTGCAATACTTTATTTCAACGCATGGTGCGCGAAAAGGATTGGCTGATACGGCTTTGAAAACAGCAAACTCGGGATACTTAACCCGTCGTTTAGTTGATGTTGCACAAGATTTAATTATCAGCGCACAAGATTGTGGTACGACTAGCGGGCTAGCAATGACTCCAATTATTGATGGCGTAAACGTAGTTGAATCGTTATCTGAGCGTGTTTTGGGGCGAGTTGCTGCTATCGATGTTATGGATAAGTCAGGTGAAAATATCGTTGCACCAAAAGGCACTTTAATTGATGAAGATTGGGTCGTAGTGCTTGAAAAAGCGGGTATTGATCATGTTTTGGTACGTTCAATTATCACTTGTGAAAATCGTCACGGTGTTTGTGCCGCTTGTTATGGACGTGATTTAGGTCGTGGACATTTAGTTAATATTGGTGAAGCAGTTGGTGTTATTGCAGCGCAATCAATTGGCGAACCTGGTACACAGTTAACAATGAGAACATTCCATATTGGTGGCGCTGCTTCTCGAGATGTTGCTATTAGTAAAGTCGAAGTAAAATCTGAAGGTACTGTTCGATTAAGTAATTTAAAAAGTGTCGTTAATCGCGAAGGAAATTTAGTTGCAGTTTCTCGCTCAGGCGAGGTAGTTGTAATGGATGAATACGGTCGTGAACGTGAACGTTATAAAATTCCTTATGGTGCGGTACTTTCTAAAAAAGAAGGTGAAAGAGTTGAAGCAGGCGAAGTTATCGTTAATTGGGATCCATTTACACATCCTGTTATTACAGAAGTGGACGGGATTGTTGAGCTAAATGCTTTTGTTAATGGTGTCACTGTTCAATCACAATTAGATGCAATAACGGGTTTGACAGATTTAGTAGTTATCGATCCTAAGCAGCGGGGTAGTGCAGGTAGAGAATTGCGTCCAATGGTAAAATTGCTCGATGTGGGTGGTAACACAATTTATTTGCCTGGCACTGAAATTCCAGCACAATACTTTTTACCAACAGGTGCTATTGCAAGTATTAAAGACGGTGGTGAAGTAAAAATTGGTGATGTTTTAGCTCGTATTCCACAAGAATCTAGTAAAACTCGTGATATTACAGGTGGTCTACCGCGTGTTGCCGATTTATTTGAAGCTCGCAAAACGAAAGATCCTGCTATTCTTGCTGAAGCTACTGGTATTATTTCATTTGGTAAAGAAACTAAAGGTAAGCAACGGGTTTCCATCACAGATGCGAGCGGTGAACAATTTGAAACTTTAATTCCTAAATGGCGCCATATTACTGTGTTTGAAGGTGAGCAGGTAGAAAAAGGCGAAACGATTGCGGAAGGTGAATTAACACCTCATGATATTTTGCGTTTACGAGGCGTGGAAGAATTGGCTAATTATTTAGTCAAAGAAATTCAGGATGTATATCGTTTGCAGGGTGTAAAAATCAACGATAAGCACATTGAAGCAATTATTCGACAAATGTTGAGAAAAGTTGAGATTACTGCTTCAGGTGATAGTAGTTTCTTAAAAGGTGAGCAGGTAGAACGAGCCGCGATGCGTGAAGAAAATGATCGTATTGAAGCGGATGGTAAAATTCCTGCAAGTTATGATTCTGTATTGTTGGGTATTACAAAAGCTTCGTTGGCTACAGAATCTTTTATTTCGGCAGCTTCATTTCAAGAAACTACCAGAGTACTTACTGATGCTGCAGTTCGTGGATTAAATGATAATTTGCAAGGATTAAAGGAAAATGTGATTGTTGGACGATTAATTCCAGCGGGTACTGGCTTGGCGTATCATGAAAATAGACGACAACGATTTATGTTATCTGAAGTTAAAAATGAGGGGGATTTGACAGTATCTGTCGATATTGATGATGTTGAAGAAGCTCTTAAGCAAGCGTTAAATATTTAGGCTTGACCTAATGTAGAATAGCCAGTATGATTACCTACTACAGTTAGTCGCTGTGCTTTATTGAAGATGAAGCCAGTTAGTGCCGTTTTGGTAGATTATTTCATTAATCTGGCAGTTGAAAATATTTCGGAGTAAAAGATGACCACAATCAATCAGTTAGTTCGCAAGCCTCGGGCTAAAAAAGTGGAAAAAAGTAACGTGCCTGCCTTAGAATCATGTCCGCAGCGCCGCGGGGTTTGTACTCGTGTTTACACTACAACACCTAAAAAACCTAATTCTGCACTTAGAAAAGTAGCGCGCGTTAGGTTGACGAATGGTGCTGAAGTAAGTAGCTATATTGGTGGCGAGGGTCATAATCTGCAGGAGCATTCTGTAGTATTAATTCGTGGCGGTCGTGTTAAAGATTTGCCTGGTGTGCGCTATCACGTTGTTCGTGGTAGTTTAGATGCTTCTGGTGTAAGTAATAGAAAATGCGGTCGTTCTAAATATGGAACTAAACGCCCTAAAGGTTAATTGGTAAATAAATGTCAAGAAGAAGAGTAGCTACAAAGAGAGAAATTATTCCAGATCCTAGATTTGGCAGTATTATGCTGACTAAATTTATGAATATGATTATGGAAAGCGGCAAGAAGTCAGTTGCTGAAAGTATTATTTATGGCGCGTTAGATATAATTGAACGCAAAGGTCATGAAGTACCGTTAGATATTCTTTCTAAGGCATTGGAAAATGTTCAGCCTCGTGTTGAAGTTAAATCGCGTCGTGTTGGTGGGGCGACGTATCAAGTTCCTGTTGAGGTTCGTCCAGCGCGTCGATTGGCATTATCAATGCGTTGGTTGATTGATGCATCTCGCAAAAGAAATGAGCGTACGATGGCTGCTAAATTGGCGGGCGAGTTGATGGATGCGTTTGAAAGTCGTGGCTCTGCTGTGAAGAAGCGCGAAGATACACATCGTATGGCTGAAGCAAATAAAGCGTTTTCGCATTACCGTTGGTAAGAGGTTAATTAATCGTCGTGGCACGTAAAACGCCGATAGAAAAATATCGTAATATCGGCATCATGGCTCACATTGATGCGGGTAAGACTACAACGACTGAGAGAATTTTATATTACACAGGTGTTTCCCATAAAATGGGGGAGGTTCATGATGGCGCAGCTGTTATGGATTGGATGGTGCAAGAGCAAGAGCGTGGTATTACAATCACGTCAGCCGCGACAACTTGTTTTTGGAGTGGGATGCGAAGTCAATATGAACAGCATCGAATTAACATCATCGATACACCTGGACACGTTGACTTTACAATTGAAGTTGAACGGTCGCTACGAGTTTTAGATGGGGCGTGTGCCGTTTTATGTGCTGTTGGTGGCGTTGAGCCACAATCTGAAGTCGTTTGGCGCCAAGCTGATAAATATGAAGTTCCACGCTTAGCATTTGTTAATAAAATGGATCGCATTGGTGCTGATTTTTTTGGCACAGTTGAGCAGATAAAAACTCGTTTAGCTGCAAATCCTGTTTTGTTGCAGCTGCCAATCGGCAAAGAAGATGGTTTTAAAGGTATAGTTGACTTGGTAAGCATGAGGGCTATTTATTGGCATGATGTAAGCATGGGAACTACTTTTGATGAATCGGATGTTCCTTCTGATTTGATTGCGGAAGCTGAAAGATGGCGAGAAATTCTCATAGAGGCAGCAGCCGATGTGAGTGAAGAATTGACAGATAAATATTTAGAAGCTGGTTTTTTGACGAATGACGAAATTAAGCATGGCATTCGCTCATTGACAATTGCCAACAAAATTGTTCCTGTTTTTTGCGGAACCGCTTTTAAGAATAAAGGTGTTCAAGCGTTGCTTGATGGGGTAGTTGATTATTTGCCAGCGCCAACAGATATAAAGCCTGTTCAAGGTATTTTGTCAGAAGGTGTTTCTGATTCTGTTAGGGTTGCTAGTGATGCAGAACCTTTTTGCGCGTTAGTGTTTAAAATTGCCACTGATCCTTTTGTTGGTGTATTGACATTTTTTAGGGTTTATTCTGGTGTTTTGTCCATAGGTGATACCATTTTTAACGTTACAAAAATGAAGCGCGAACGCATAGGAAAAATTATTCAATTACATGCTAACAATCGTGAAGAAGTGAGATGTGTGTTTGCAGGTGATATTGCCGCAATTATAGGTTTAAAAGATGTCACCACTGGTGATACACTTTGTGATATCAAAAAACCTATTGTCTTGGAAAAAATCATTTTTCCAGAGCCTGTTATTTCAATTGCAATTGAGCCAAAAACTAAAGCAGACGAAGATAAAATGACTATTGCGTTAGAGCGATTGGCACAGGAAGATCCTTCTTTTAAGGCGAGCATTGATTCTGATTCAGGACAGTTAGTTATTTCTGGAATGGGCGAATTGCATTTAGACATTATTGTTGATCGTATGAAGCGTGAATTTAATATTGATGCTAGTATCGGTTCGCCACAAGTTGCTTATCGTGAAACAATTGGTGGTGTTTTTGAACAAGAAACGGAATTTTTACGTCAAATGGGAGCAAAAGCGCAATATGCTCACATTAAGTTGCGATTAGAACCGTTAGAACGCGGTTTAGGCTATCAATTTATAAGTGATGTATCAAAAGGCGTTGTGCCAGCTGAGTATGTTCAAGCAGTTGATAAAGGAATTCAAGATCAGCTTCGTGGCGGTATTTTAGCGGGTTATCCAGTTTTAGATGTAAAAGCAACATTGTTTGATGGTTCTTATCATGATGTTGATTCAAATGAATCTGCTTTCCGTACTGCGGGGGCGATGTGTTTTAGGGAAGGGGCTAAAAATGCAATTCCCACTTTGTTAGAGCCAATGATGCGTGTTGAAGTAACAACTCCTGAAGATTATATGGGAGATGTTGTTGGTGATATTAGTAGACGACGTGGTGTTATTCAGTCAATGAAAGATAGTGCGTTAGTAAAAATGATTAACTGCGAAGTGCCGTTGTCGGAAATGTTTGGTTATGCCACCGATTTACGTTCTTTATCGCAAGGGCGAGCAACATACAGTATGCAGTTTGAAAAATACAGTGAAGTGCCGTCGCATATTGCTGAAACAATCATTAAAAGATTTTTATAAATTTGAATTATTTTTAAGGTGTAACTTATGGCTAAAGAAAAATTTTCGCGTAGCAAACCACACGTTAACGTCGGCACAATCGGTCACGTTGATCACGGCAAAACTACTTTAACAGCGGCGTTAACGACCGTTATGGCTAAATTGCATGGTGGTGCAGTAAAAGCATTTGATCAGATTGATAATGCGCCTGAAGAAAGAGCGCGTGGTATTACTATTGCTACTTCACATGTTGAATATGAATCGCCAAATCGTCATTATGCACACGTTGATTGTCCAGGTCATGCTGATTATGTAAAAAATATGATTACTGGTGCGGCACAAATGGATGGTGCGATTTTGGTTTGTTCAGCAGCTGATGGTCCAATGCCACAAACTCGTGAGCATATTTTGTTGTCACGCCAAGTTGGTGTTCCATATATCGTTGTTTTCTTGAATAAAGCCGATATGGTTGATGACGAAGAGCTAATCGAATTGGTTGAAATGGAAATTCGTGAATTGTTAGATATGTATGAATTCCCAGGTGATGATACGCCAATCATTCGTGGTTCAGCGTTGTTAGCTTTGCAAGGAGATGAAAGTCCAATTGGCGCACCTTCCGTTATTAAATTGGTTGAAGCGTTAGATTCCTATATTCCGTTGCCAGAACGAGCTGTTGATGGCGCATTCTTAATGCCAATCGAAGATGTATTCTCGATTTCGGGTCGTGGGACTGTTGTTACGGGGCGTATTGAACGGGGCGTGATTAAAGTTGGTCAAGAGGTTGAAATTGTTGGTATTCGCCCAACTGTTGTCACAACTTGTACTGGCGTTGAAATGTTCCGTAAATTATTGGATCAGGGTGAAGCGGGTGATAACGTTGGTTTGTTATTGCGAGGTACAAAGCGTGATGACGTTGAGCGTGGTCAAGTTTTAGCGCATAAAGGTACCATTAAGCCGCATGCTTATTTCAATTCTGAAATCTATATTTTGTCTAAGGATGAAGGTGGTCGTCATACACCGTTTTTTAATGGTTATCGTCCGCAGTTCTATTTCAGAACAACCGATGTAACAGGTGCAGTCGAGTTGCCTGATGGTGTTGAAATGGTGATGCCTGGTGATAACATTTCGGTAAAAGTGAAGTTGATTTCACCTATCGCTATGGAGGAGGGATTGCGTTTTGCAATTCGTGAAGGCGGGCGCACAGTAGGTGCCGGCGTTGTTGCATCGATTATCGAGTAAAAATTATGTCTAATCAAACTATCAGAATCCGATTGAAATCATTCGATCATAAGTTAATTGATCAGTCGGCTAGTGAGATAGTAGAAACAGCAAGAAGAACTGGTGCCCAAGTTAAGGGGCCTATTCCATTGCCTACTAAAAAAGAACGTTTCACTGTATTAGTTTCACCGCACGTTGATAAAGATGCGCGTGATCAATATGAATTAAGAACATACAAAAGGTTGTTAGATATTGTCGAACCTACTGATAAGACGGTAGACGCTTTGATGAAGTTAGATCTTGCAGCTGGTGTAGATGTTCAAATTAAGTTGAATTAAGAATAGAGGAATTGGCAAATGTCAATAGGTCTTATTGGTCGTAAATGTGGCATGACCAGAGTTTTTTGCGAGGATGGAGCATCGATTCCGGTGACTGTATTGCAAATTGACTCGAATAGAGTGACGCAGGTTAAAAGTCTTGAAATAGATGGTTATCGAGCAATTCAAGTTGCGGCTGGCGATAAGAAGGCATCAAGGGTAACTAAAGCAATGGCTGGGCATTTCGCTGCTGCGAATGTTACTGCTGGTCGTGGTCTTTGGGAATTTAGACTTGAAGACGGTGAGGGTTCTGAACTAAATTTGGGTTCTGAATTGTCATTAAGTATTTTTTCTGAAGGTCAAGTAATTGACGTACAAGGTCAGAGTATAGGTAAAGGTTTTGCTGGTGGTGTAAAAAGACATCATTTTAGTATGCAAGACGCGACTCATGGTAATTCATTGTCTCATCGTGTATTGGGTTCGATTGGTATGTGTCAAACACCTGGCCGAGTTTTCAAAGGTAAAAAAATGGCAGGGCATTTAGGTGCTACAAAAACAACCATTCAAAACTTGACGATTCATTCGATTGATACAGAAAGAAATTTAATTTTAGTAAAAGGTGCTGTTCCTGGTGCTAAAGGTGGTGATGTTGTGATTACGCCTGCTTCTAAAATGCGGAATAAGGGCTAAGTCATGGGGTTACAAATACCAAAATTAAATGAACAAAACGGTATTCAAGTTAGTGATGCAGTCTTTGGTCAGTCGTATAATGAAACACTTGTACACCAGTTAGTAACTCGTTACTTAGCTGGCGCAAGACAAGGTACGAAAGCACAAAAAACGCGTTCTGATGTGAGCGGTGGTGGCATTAAGCCTTGGAGACAAAAAGGAACTGGTCGTGCTAGATCAGGCACAACTAGAAGTCCGATTTGGCGGACGGGTGGGGCGACTTTTGCTGCAAGACCACGCAATTATGATCAAAAATTGAACAAAAAAATGTTCCGAGTAGGTATTTGTTCAATCTTGTCAGAATTATTGCGTCAGAATCGTTTGATTATCAGCGCAGAAGTATTAGCTACTACGCCAAAGACAAAAGCATTACGTACACAATTAGATTCTTTTGATTCGAAACGCACGTTGATTGTTGTAAGTAAGGTTGATATTAATTTGGCTTTAGCTTCAAGAAATATTCCTTATGTGGAAGTGGTTGAATCTGTAAATTTAAATCCTGTTTTGTTAGTTGCTGCCGATAAGGTAATTGTTACACCAAGTGCATTGCAGCAGTTAGAGGAGCGTTTAGCATGAGTGCCAATTTATACCAGTTAACGCGCATCTTAGAAGCTCCAGTAATTTCTGAAAAAAGTACTGCGGCTGCGGAAAAAGATCAGCAAATCGTTTTTAAAGTTCAAAAGAATGCAACTAAAAAACAAGTGAAGAGTGCTGTTGAAGCAATGTTTAATGTCGAAGTTGATGCTGTGCGTGTTTTAAACGTAAAAGGCAAGCAAAAAAGATTTGGTCGTTCGCTTGGGCAGCGATCGGATTGGAAGAAAGCTTACGTTAAGCTGAAACCTGGTCACGATATTGAATTTGCATCTGCTTAATTGAGATAGAAAAGGAAACGGTAAAAATTATGGCGATTATAAAGTCAAAACCGACCTCCCCTGGATCACGGTTTGTAGTACGAGTTAAAAATGATGCTTTGCATAAAGGTAAGCCTTTTGCAGCATTATTAGAAAAGAAAAGTAAAACTGGTGGTCGTAATAATAACGGGCGTATTACAACTAGACATATTGGTGGTGGGCATAAGCAGCATTATCGTGTTATTGATTTTAAAAGAAATAAAACTGATATACCTGCTGTTGTAGAGCGATTAGAATACGACCCCAACAGAACGGCGAACATAGCCTTGATTTTGTTCAAAGATGGTGAGCGTAGATACATTATAGCTCCTAAGGGGCTCGAAGCGGGACAGGAAATCATCTCAGCGGATATTGCAGCAGTAAAACCTGGTAACTGTATGCCTCTGCGTAATATACCTGTCGGTACGACTGTACACTGCGTCGAATTAAAATCTGGTAAAGGGGCTCAAGTAGCTAGAAGTGCAGGAACATCTGTACAGTTAGTTGCACGTGATGGAGTTCATGCCACTCTTAGATTGAGATCTGGAGAAATGCGTAAAGTGTTAGCAGATTGTCGTGCGGTAATTGGTGAGGTATCTAACTCTGAACATAGCCTTTCTTCTTTAGGTAAGGCTGGTGCATCAAGATGGCGTGGAGTTAGACCAACTGTGCGAGGTGTTGTTATGAATCCAGTTGACCATCCACATGGTGGTGGCGAAGGTCGTACATCGGGTGGTAGACATCCTGTATCGCCTTGGGGTGTTCCAACAAAAGGCTATAAAACAAGAAAAAACAAACGGACTGATAATATGATTATTAGACGTCGTAAGTAAATAGAGGGGAATCAGCGTGCCGCGTTCAATTAAAAAAGGGCCTTTTATTGATCATCATCTTATTAAAAAAATTGAAGATGCTATCAAAGTCAGTAGTAGGAAACCGATTAAAACCTGGTCAAGACGATCAATGATTATTCCTGATATGCTAGGCTTGACCATTGCAGTGCATAATGGCAAGTTACACATTCCCGTTCTCGTTACTGAGAATATGGTGGGGCATAAATTAGGCGAATTTGCACCTACTAGAACCTATAAAGGTCATGTAGCTGACAAGAAATCTAAGTAGGATGAACGATGGAAGTTTTAGCAAAATTAAGTAATGCGCCTTTATCTGCTCAAAAAGCACGGTTAGTTTGCGATCAAATTCGTGGACTTCCTGTTGATAAAGCATTGAACATTTTAAAGTTCAGTCCGAAAAAAGCCGCATTTATTGTAAAAAAAGTTTTAGAATCAGCAATCGCTAATGCAGAGCACAATCGAAGTGCTGACATTGATGAGTTAAAAGTGTCTACGGTTTTTGTAAATGAAGCGGCGACATTGAAGAGATTTAAGGCAAGAGCTAAAGGTCGTGCGAACCATATCCTTAAAAGAACCTGCCATATCACCATTAAAGTTGCAGAAAGCGAGTAGGGGATAAAAATGGGTCAAAAAGTACATCCAACTGGCATACGACTTGGTATTGTTAAAGATTGGAATTCACGCTGGTATGCAAGCAGCAAAGATTACTCCACTTTTTTATATCAAGACTTAAAAGTCAGAGAGTTTTTAAGAAAAAAATTAGCACATGCTTCTGTAAGTCGCATTCAAATAAATCGCCCTGCTAACAATGCACAAATTACAATATATACGGCACGTCCTGGTATTGTCATTGGTAAAAAAGGCGAAGATATTGAAGTTTTGAAACAAGACATCGCTAAAATGATTGGTGTGCCTGTGCAACTTAATGTTGAAGAAATCAGAAAGCCTGAGCTAGATGCGTATTTAGTGGCTGAAGGGGTTGCTCAACAGCTTGAGAAGCGTATCATGTACCGACGCGCAATGAAGCGTGCTGTTACTAACACAATGCGTTTAGGTGCTGAAGGCATTAAAATAAACGTGGGTGGTCGTCTGAATGGTGCTGAAATTGCACGGAGTGAATGGTATAGAGAGGGGCGTGTGCCGCTACATACTTTACGTGCCGATATTGACTATGCAACGGCTGAAGCACATACCACCTATGGAATTATTGGCATTAAGGTGTGGATATTCAAAGGTGAAGTGTTTGATGTAGATGCACATAAAGCGTCTATTAATTTAGAATCTAAAAAATAGTTGAAGGGACAGAGATATGCTTCAACCTAAGAGAACAAAATTTCGTAAACAGCATAAAGGCAAGAATAACGGCATTGCTGTTCGCGGATCATCAGTAAGTTTCGGGGAGTTTGGTCTTAAATCAGTTAGTCGTGGTCGGTTAACAGCTCGTCAAATCGAGTCTGCTCGTCGTACTATAACTCGACATGTTAAGCGCGGTGGTAAAATTTGGATTCGTGTATTTCCAGATAAGCCAATTACCGAAAAACCTTTAGCTGTGCGTATGGGTAAAGGTAAAGGTAACGTAGAATATTGGGTTGCACAAGTACGCCCAGGCACTATGTTATACGAGATTCAAGGAGTTTCTGAGGAGTTAGCTCGTGAAGCGTTTACTTTAGCATCAGCTAAGTTACCTTTGAAAACACTATTTACTGTACGGACGATAATGTAATGAAAGCAAGTGAATTACGTCAAAAGTCACCCGATGAATTATCAATTCTGCTAATCGAGTTGGCACGAGAACGCTTTACCCTTCAAATGCAAAAGGGTACAGGGCAGCTGTCTAAGACAGCACAGGTTAAAAAGGTAAGGCGTGATGTCGCTCGCGTTCAAACCGTGTTAAATGAGATGGTGAGAGCGTAGTATGAGTGAAAATACGACTAAATTGCGAACCATTACAGGACGCGTTGTCAGTAATAAAATGGACAAAACGATTACTGTTTTGGTTGAACGTGTAGTAAAACATCCTGTTTATGGAAAGTATATCAAGCGTTCTACGAAAATGATGGCACACGACGAGGAAAATTCTTGTCTTGAAGGTGATGTAGTTTCAATTACATCTTGTCGTCCGATGTCTAAACACAAAACGTTTAAATTGGTGCAAGTACTAGAACGTACTAACTAAGTAATCAGTTGAACGCTTAAATTTTATATTTGTAGGAATAGATCATGATTCAGATGCAAACTAACCTTGAGGTTGCCGATAATAGCGGTGCAAAAAAGGTCATGTGTATCAAAGTACTTGGTGGTTCGCATCGGCGTTATGCTGGTATTGGGGACATCATTAAAGTCAGTGTAAAAGATGCAATTCCTCGCGGCAGAGTGAAGAAAGGCGAAGTTTATAACGCATTGGTCGTTCGTACTCGAAAAGGAGTACGTCGTTCTGATGGTTCTGTTATTCGCTTTGATGGCAATGCAGCGGTTATTTTGAATAATAATTTGCAACCGCTGGGTACACGGATTTTTGGTCCAGTGACTCGTGAGCTTAGAGGTGAAAAGTTTATGAAAATTATTTCATTGGCACCCGAAGTTTTATAGCGTTAAGGTAAGTATTATGCAAAAAATTAAAAAAGGTGACGAAGTTATCGTTCGTATAGGCAAAGATAAAGGCAAGAGCGGACGTGTAACACAGATTTTAAAAAATAATAAAATTCTTGTTGAAGGTATCAATCAGGTTAGTAAGAGTCAAAAACAGAATCCTAATGCTGGTATTCAGGGCGGCTTTATAACCAAAGATATGCCAATTGAAATTTCCAACGTAGGATTGTATAACCCTGTAACAAAAAAAGCGGATCGGGTAGGTTTTAGATTTTTAGATGATGGAAAAAAAGTCCGATACTTTAAATCAACTAATGAAGTTGTCGATGCGTAAGGTGAATCATGGCTAGATTAGAATCAGTATATAAAGAAAATGTTCGCCCTGCTTTAATTGAACAGTTCGGTTACAAATCCATAATGCAAGCACCACGTATTACTAAAATTACTTTAAATATGGGTGTAAGTGGTGCAGTTGCTGATAAAAAAGTATTACAGTTCGCTGTAAGTGACATGGAAAAGATTGCTGGTCAAAAACCAGTAATTACTTTAGCTAGAAAATCAATTGCAGGATTTAAAATTCGCGATGATATGCCTATTGGCTGTAAGGTAACGTTGCGTAGTGACAAAATGTATGAATTTTTGGATCGATTGATTAGTATTTCTATTCCACGCGTTCGTGATTTTAGAGGGTTAAATCCAAAAAGCTTTGACGGACGCGGTAATTATTCGATGGGGGTAAAAGAGCAAATTATTTTCCCAGAAATCGATTACGACAAAATCGACACGTTGCGCGGTATGGACATCACTATTACTACGACAGCACAAACTAATGAAGAAGGTTTGGCGTTGTTGAAGTTGTTTAATTTTCCATTTAAACAGTAAGGGGTGACTGATCATGGCAAAAAAATCAATGATTGCACGTGAAGAAAAGCGTAAACAATTAGTTAAAAAGTATGGTGTTAAGCGGGATTCCTTGAAAGAAATTATTCGGGATCCAAACACATCTTTTGAAAATAAAGAATCTGCTCAGTTGCAGCTTCAAAAATTACCTAGAGATTCCAGTCCATCGCGAGTGCGTAACCGTTGTAATTTAACTGGTCGTCCACATGGCTACTACCGCAAGTTTGGCTTGAGTCGTAATAAATTACGTGAAGCGACAATGCGCGGTGACGTACCTGGTGTTGTTAAGGCGAGCTGGTAATTTGTGTTGGATAAATTTTGGAGAATTAAGCGATGAGTATGACAGATCCAGTAGCGGATATGCTGACACGCATTAGAAATGGTCAGTCTGCTGGTAAAAAATTTATAAAACAACCCTCCTCTAAACTTAAAGTATCGATTGCAAAAGTACTTAAAGAAGAAGGTTATATTACGGAATTTAGCACGGAAACTAATGGCAGTCACACTGAGATGACAGTTGTTTTAAAATATTACAAAGGTGCGCCCGTAATCGAAAAAATAAAACGAATCAGTAGACCAGGTTTGCGGATTTATAAATCGAAAGATGAATTGCCAAAAGTTCTTGGTGGATTGGGTGTCGCTATCGTATCAACCTCAAATGGGGTGATGACTGATAGGGCTGCTCGTGCCATTGGACACGGTGGCGAAGTCATTTGTACTGTTTGTTAAAGGCGTAGTTATGTCAAGAATTGCTAAAGCACCTGTCAATATCCCAAGTGGCGTAGAAATTAAAGTTGATGGCAGCAGCGTTACCGTGAAAGGTAGCAAAGGGTTGTTGGCATTTGATTTTGATCCTTCAGTTAGTATGCAAATTGCTGACAATGTGATCTCAATGCATTGGAATAAGGATGACAAAAATGCAACCGCACAAGCAGGTACTGCTAGAGCGATTGTAAATAATATGGTAATCGGCGTATCTGCTGGTTTTGAAAGGAAATTAACGCTAGTCGGCGTGGGTTATAGAGCGCAAGCGAAAGAAAATATTCTAAGTTTATCGCTCGGTTTTTCGCACCCTGTTGATTTTGAAGTTCCAGTAGGCGTTTCAGTTGAGACACCAAGTCAAACTGAAATTGTCCTCAAAGGAAGTGACAAACAACTTGTTGGACAAATTGCAGCAAAGATTCGTGCTTATCGTCCACCTGAACCTTATAAAGGTAAAGGCGTACGGTATTCGGATGAGCATGTCGCTAGAAAAGAAGCTAAGAAAAAGTAGGGTAGCGTAATGGATAAGAAACAAACTCGTATGAAACGCGCGTTAAAAGTACGCAGTCAGATTAAAAAATTGAACGCTATTCGGTTGTCAATTCATAAAACATCACAGCATATCTATGCACAAGTTATAAGTGAAGACGGTACTGTGACTTTGGCGAGTGCTTCGACAAATCAAGCAGAATTGAAAGCTGATTTGAAAGGAACAAGCAATATTATAGCCGCAAGTGCCGTAGGCAAACGTATTGCTGAAAAAGCTCTTGCGGCAGGTGTTACCGAAGTTGCGTTTGATCGTTCGGGGTTTAAATATCATGGTCGTGTTAAAGCATTAGCCGATGCCGCTCGTGAAGCTGGCTTGAAATTTTAGGAGAATACAATGGCTACAGCACCTACTCAAGGGTCGGCTGACGGATTACAAGAAAAGTTAGTTAATGTCAGACGAGTTGCAAAAGTAGTAAAAGGCGGTCGGGTTTTTGGTTTTACTGCCCTGACAGTCGTTGGTGATGGTGAAGGTCGTGTTGGTTATGGTGTTAGTAAGGCACGTGAGGTTCCTATTGCCATTCAAAAATCATTAGAGCAAGCTCGCAAGAATATGCGTAAGGTTGAATTGAAAGGTGATACCCTTCAATATGCAATTACGAATACAACTGGTGCTGCAAAAGTTTATATGCAACCTGCTTCTGAAGGTACAGGTATTATCGCTGGCGGTGCTATGCGTGCAGTTTTTGAAGTTGTGGGTGTGCATAATGTGCTAGCGAAATGTATTGGTACGAATAACCCAATTAACGTAGTTCGGGCGACCATCAATGGGTTAACTGGAATGCACAATGCTCACCAAATTGCGGCTAAACGCGGATTATCTGTTGATAAAATCACAGGGTGATGATATGAGTAACAAGTTAAGCGTCACAATGACAAAAAGTAGATTCGGACGTTTACCTAACCATAGAGCCTGTTTAAAAGGTTTAGGGTTACGTAAAATCAATCAAACGGTTGAAATTCTGAATACTCCAGAAAACAGAGGGATGATCAACAAAGTAGCTTATATGCTTAAAGTTGAGGAGGTTTAATGTTTTTAAATACAATTAAAGCAGCTGATGGATCGCGTAAAAAATCGAGACGTGTTGGTCGTGGTATTGGCTGCACAATGGGTAAAACCTGTGGTCGCGGTCATAAAGGTCAAAAAGCACGCAGCGGTGGTTTTCACAAGGTCGGTTTTGAAGGTGGTCAAATGCCTTTGCAACGCCGTTTACCAAAAGTGGGCTTCACTTCTCATAAGGCGAAGTTTTCATCTGAAGTTCGTCTAGGTGAATTGAATGGATTGGCGGATGATGTAATCGATTTGAAAGCGTTGATTGACGCAAATATCGTTCCGATTTTTACTAAAGTTGCACGCATTATTAAATCAGGTACGTTGACGAAAGCAGTCACTGTAAAAGGTGTTAAAGTAACAGTGGGTGCGAAAGAATCTATTGAAGCTGCTGGTGGCAAAGTAGAGGCATAAAGTGAGTGTACCAAAAGCGCAAATGGCAAATAAAACAGGGGATTTTTCAGAACTAAAAGCACGTTTACTTTTTGTTTTAGGTGCTTTTATAGTTTACCGTATAGGAGCTCATATTCCAGTTCCAGGAATTGATCCTAAAGCATTGGCTGCAATGTTTGAACAACAAGGCAGCTCTATTCTGGATATGTTTAATATGTTTTCAGGTGGTGCATTGATGCGGTTGAGCTTATTTGCGCTAGGTATAATGCCTTACATTTCAGCCTCTATAATTATGCAATTAATGACCGTTGTAATTCCTTCAATGGAGCAGATGAAGAAAGACGGTGAGATTGGTCGACGTAAAATCGCCCAATTTACTCGTTACGGAACGGTTGTTTTAGCTACATTTCAGGCAATAGGTATTTCTTTAGCATTGCAAAATCAAACCGCAGGCGGCTTATCTGTTGTTTTAAATCCAGGGTTAAGTTTTGTTGCAATTACTACTATTACATTAGTTACTGGTACTATTTTTCTAATGTGGCTAGGTGAGCAGGTAACTGAGAGAGGCATAGGTAATGGAATTTCAATGATTATCTTTGCTGGGATTGTTTCAGGACTACCTAAAGCTATCGGTAGCACATTTGAGCTTGTGCGTACTGGTGAGATGGGTAGTGCATTTATTGTCTTATTGTTTTTGATTTCAATTTCAGTAACCATGTTGGTTGTATTTGTGGAGCGTGGTCAGAGGCGCGTCACAATCAATTATCCTAAAAGACAAGAAGGGCGCAAATTATACGCTGGTCAGAGCAGTTTTTTACCATTGAAGTTAAATATGGCAGGCGTTATTCCACCAATTTTCGCTTCTAGCATCATTCTTTTTCCTGCGACAATTGCAGGTTGGTTTGGTCAAAGTGAGGGGTTTGGTTGGTTGCAGGATATAGCAACATTATTATCACCTGGTCAGCCAGTTTATGTTATTTTTTACGCATTAGCGATTGTTTTCTTTTGTTTTTTCTATACTGCGTTGGTATTTAACTCTAAAGAAACTGCTGAGAATTTAAAAAAATCAGGTGCATTTTTACCAGGTATCAGACCTGGTATTCAAACAAGTGTTTATATTGACAAAGTTATGACACGATTAACACTAATTGGAGCGTTTTACATTACGTTAGTGTGCTTATTACCTGAATTCTTAATTGTTTACTGGAATGTTCCATTTTACTTTGGTGGAACTTCTTTATTAATTATTGTAGTGGTTGTGATGGATTTTATATCTCAGATGCAAACGCATATCATGTCACAGCAATATGAAGGTTTAATGAAAAAAGCTAATCTCAAAAAATAATATGATGGTTAGTACGTTTGTTGATATCAAGAATCTTGGAGATTCCTATGAAAGTTCGTGCATCTGTTAAAGTGATTTGCAGAAAATGCAAAATTGTAAAAAGAAACGGCGTTGTTAGAGTGATTTGTGAGGATGGTAGGCACAAACAACGTCAGGGGTAACTTTTTTAATTGGTTGCTCAATAATTGCAATATGCTATAATTGAAATCTTAATCTTAGAATATGTACTCAGGGGAGTATTAAATGGCACGTATCGCCGGGATAAATGTACCAGACTATAAGCATGCTGTTATCGCATTGACTGCGATTTATGGTATCGGTCGACAAACTGCAAATGAGATTTGTAGTGAAGTAGGTGTATCGCCTTCGATAAAAATTAAAGATTTACCAGAAGATAAATTAGAAGCTATTCGCGGAGTCATTGCTAAGATGACGGTTGAAGGTGACCTTCGTCGTGAAGTTTCAATGAATATCAAGCGGTTAATGGATCTTGGATGTTATCGTGGAATAAGACATCGTAGAGGTTTGCCTCTAAGAGGGCAGCGCACTAGAACGAACGCGCGTACTCGTAAAGGTCCTCGTAAACCAATTAAAAAATAGAGTTCGAACTAATGGCTAGTCAAAATCGTTCAAGAAAACGCATAAAAAAAGAAGTTGCTGATGGTATAGCGCACGTTCACGCGTCGTTTAATAACACAATTATTACTATTACTGATAGAAAAGGCAATGCTCTTTCCTGGGCTACTTCAGGTGGCTCTGGATTTCGTGGTTCACGAAAAAGTACACCTTTCGCTGCTCAAGTCGCTGCTGAAAAAGCAGGTGCAGTTGCACAAGAATATGGTATGAAGAACCTTGACGTATTAATTAAAGGGCCTGGACCTGGACGTGAGTCCGCAGTACGTTCTTTGAATAACCTGGGGTTTAAAATCAATAATATTATTGATGTAACTCCCATTCCTCATAATGGTTGCCGTCCACCTAAAAAACGACGTGTGTAGAAAACTGGAGTATTAATATGGCAAGATATTTAGGTCCTACTTGTAAGTTGAGTCGCAGAGAAGGCACTGATTTATTTTTGAAAAGCAGAGGCAAGTCTCTAGAAAATAAATGTAAATTGGATCAACGACCAGGACAGCACGGTACAAAAAGAGCGCGTAATTCTGATTACGCGACACAGTTACGAGCTAAACAGCGTTTACGTAGAATTTATGGTGTATTAGAAAAACAGTTTAGAAACTACTATAAATCTGCTGATTTAAAAAAAGGTGCTACTGGCGAAAACCTGTTAAACCTTTTAGAATCAAGATTGGATAACGTAGTGTATCGCATGGGTTTTGCAAGTACTAGAGCAGAAGCTCGTCAGCTTGTATCTCATAAGTCGATTCAAGTAAATAATACACTTATTAATATACCGTCTTATCAAGTTTCTCCTGGTGATGTGTTAACTATTAGAGAAAAAGCTAAAAAGCAGCAACGAATTATTGACGCACTTACTGTTACTGAACAGTACGGTTTTCCTGTCTGGGTTAGTGTCAATTCTAAAGATATGATAGGAACATTTACTAGTTTGCCTGATCGAGTTGATTTAGGAGCAGATATTAATGAACAACTTGTTGTGGAACTTTATTCTAAATAATTATAGTTCCGAGGAATGCAGATGCTGAGTTCTATCCCTAATTTACTTAAGCCTAAGTTGGTTGAGGTTGTAAGTGAATCACAAAATCACTCAAGAATTATTATTGAGCCTTTAGAACGCGGTTTTGGGCATTCGTTGGGGAATGCGTTGAGGCGCGTTCTCTTATCGACGATTCCTGGTTGTGCAGTTACTTCAGTAGAAATTATTGGCGTTTTACACGAATACACCACCATAGAAGGTGTACATGAAGATGTTATTGATATTTTATTAAATTTGAAGAAACTGGCAATTATAATTCATGGCAAAGATGAAGCTGAATTAAATTTGTCAAAAAGCGGTGAAGGGGTGGTTACTGCATCCGATATTGATTTACCACCATTTGTGGAAATTTTAAATCCAGATTCAGTGATTGCTAATCTGACGCAAGCTGGCGTATTAAGCATGAAAATCAGAGTAGATCGTGGTCGTGGTTATGAACCAGCGAGCGTTCGAAAATTGAATTCAGATATTAATTTTCCAGTTGGTACATTACATTTAGATGCGTCATTTAGTCCTGTGACGCGAGTTTCCTATCAAGTTGAAAGCACTCGAGTTGAGCAACGTACTAATTTAGACAAGTTAATTATTGACTTGGAAACAAATGGTACTGTTGATCCAGAGCAAACTATTAAACTTGCAGCGACAATTATTCACGATCAGCTTTCTGTGTTTGTCGATTTTGAAAAAGTAAGTGAGCAGCCTAGAGTCGAATACTTATCACCAGATGAATCCATCGATCCTGTGCTGCTGCGTCCAGTGGATGATTTAGAATTAACTGTACGTTCAGCAAATTGTTTGAAAGCTGAAAATATTTTTTATATCGGTGATTTAATTCAACGTACAGAGGTTGAATTGTTGAAAACTCCCAATTTAGGTAGAAAATCTTTAACTGAAATTAAAGATATTTTGGCATTGAAGGGGTTGTCACTAGGGATGCGTCTTGAAAATTGGCCCCCTGAGCATCTTGCCGAGCATAATCAATCCATATCACATTAAATTTTAGGTTATTTCAACATGAGACATCGTAAATCTGGTAGACAACTTAACATGAATAGTAGCCATCGTAAGGCACTATTTAGCAATATGACAAATTCATTATTTAAACATGAGTTAATTAAAACCACATTACCTAAAGCAAAAGAACTTAGAAGTTTCGCGGAACCATTAATTACTTTATCTAAAGAAGATAATGTCGCTAAAAGACGTTTGGCATTCGCTCGTTTACGTGATCGCGATATGGTAACTAAGTTATTTAATGAATTGGGGCCTCGCTACAAGAATAGAGCAGGTGGCTATTTACGCATTATGAAATGCGGCTTTAGATCAGGTGACAATGCGCCTATGGCGTATGTGGAACTTGTAGATAGGGAAATTTAAATTTATATAAAAACGCCTGTTTAACAGGCGTTTTTTTGTCCTATTTTTTAGGTTAGTTCCAATACATCTTGCATATCAAACAAACCATATTCTTTGGCATTTAGCCAAATAGCAGCTCTTACTGCACCATTAGCAAATGTCATTCGACTTGTAGCTTTGTGAGTAATTTCTAAGCGTTCCCCTTCATCTGCAAACATTACTGTATGTTCTCCAACAATGTCACCTGCTCGAATAGTTGAAAATCCAATTGTTTTTTGGTTTCGTTCGCCAGTGTTTCCTTCACGCCCATAAATAGCAGAATCCTTCAAATCACGCCCTAATGTTGTTGCAATAACTTCTCCCATTTGTAATGCGGTGCCAGATGGTGCATCAACTTTGTGGCGATGATGTGCTTCGATAATTTCAATATCCGTATAGTCCCCCATTACTTTTGCCGCCACTTCCAATAATTTTAGCGATAGATTTACGCCCACACTCATGTTGGGAGCAAGTACAATTGGAATTTCCTTTGCTGCTTGAGATATTTCTATTTTTTGAGTGTCGCTATATCCTGTTGTACCGATGATGATTTTTTTACCTGCTTTGCGGCAAAGTTCAATATAGTTCATCGAAATTTCGGGGCGAGTAAAATCAATCAATATATCAAAATCATTCAATGCAGCGTTTAAATCATCACCTACTTTGACACCCAACTGACTAATTCCAGCTAATACTCCAGCATCATTACCAATACTATGGCTACCAGTTCGTGCAATTGCCACGGTTAACTTGGCTTTATCGCTTAATGCAATTGCTTTGATTAGACACAATCCCATACGTCCTGTTGCACCTACTATTGCAATTCTTATCATTTTTACTTGCCTCCAAACAAATTTTTCAAGCTGTCGATCCACGATGATTCTTGAGGGCTGTGGTGTGTACCGTTGCTTAAAAGTGATTCCCCTAATTTTTCGACTAATGATTTTTGTTCAGTTGTTAAATTAACGGGAGTTTCAATTAAAACTTTGCAAATTAAATCGCCAATTGGACCACCGCGAACAGGTTTTACGCCTTTACCTCGTAGACGGAATAATTTTCCTGTTTGTGTTTCGGTTGGAATTTTTAATAAGACTTTTCCACCCAATGTTGGTACTTCAATTTCGCCGCCTAAACAGGCAGTTACAAAACTGATTGGAACTTCACATGATAAATTTGCGCCGTCCCGTTTAAAAATAGCGTGTGCTTTGACGTGAACTTCGATATATAAATCACCAGATGGTGCGCCCATTTGTCCAGCTTCACCTTCACCTGATAAACGAATTCTGTCACCAGTATCAACGCCAGCTGGAATTTTTGCAGATAAGGTTTTTTCATCTTTAACACGTCCTTGACCATAACATTTTCCACAAGGATCTTTAATTTGTTTGCCAGTACCCCGACACGTTGGACAAGTTTGTTGAACAGTAAAAAATCCTTGTTGCATCCGCACTTGTCCGTGTCCATGACACATTGAACACGTTGTAGGAGAAGATCCTTTTTTAGCTCCTGAACCTGAACAATCTCCACAAGTGACTAATACAGGAATCCGAATTTTCTGTTCAGTGCCTTCCACTGCTTCTTCTAAAGAAATCTCAAGGTTGTAGCGTAAATCTGAACCACGCTGCCCACTTTGTTGACTTCCACCGCTGCGTCTACCAAACATGTCACCGAAAATATCGCTGAAAGCATCGCCAAAATCGCTCGCTCCACCACGTCCACCCATTGATTGATCAACACCAGCATGACCAAATTGATCGTACGCTGAACGTTTTTTAGGATCCGATAAAACTTCGTAGGCTTCTTTAACTTGTTTGAATTTTTCTTCCGCCGCTGCTGGATTATCAGCATTACGGTCTGGATGGTGTTTCATCGCCAAACTGCGATAACTTTTTTTGATTTCAGCATCGCTCGCATTGCGCTCAACGTTGAGTATTTTGTAAAAATCTTCTTTAGTTGCCATAAACTCTGATGTTAAAAATTGAAAAAATTAGAGGATTAACCTCTCTGATTATTATAAGGGCGATACTCTAAAAAACGAGTTACGAAATCAGTCCGTATTTTTAATAATGTGATGAATGCGCTTAAAGCCTAAGCCGATACCGATTAAAATAAATGGCACTACCGCGCCTTCAACAATTTCTGGATTAACTTGCCAGCCTAAAGCGTGCATTGTTTCTGCCATTGCACGAATCAAACTTGCTGCGTAATAAGTAATTGCGACGATTGAAATGCCTTCAACCATCTGTTGCATTCGTAATTGCATTTTAGCGCGTAAATCCATCGACGTGAGTAAACCTTGATTTTGTCGTTCAATAATAATATCAACTCGCGTCCGTAATAATTGACTTGTATTGCCAACTCTTTCCGAAAGTGAAGTAAAGCGATTTGAAGTTGAACGACAAGTATTTACGGCTGGTTCAAGTCGCCACTTGATAAATTCACCAATTGTCTGAGTTCCTTGAATTCGCACTTCGCGTAAATCAATTAAACGTTGCTCTACCAAATTATAATATGCGCTAGCAGCCGCAAAACGTAAATGATTACTCGAAATATGATTTTCAATTTCAGCCGCAAGTATTGTTAATTCGTCGAGTAATTTGGCATCATTTCCTGCCGACTGCGTCATCGCATTGGTAATGGTATAAAGTTGTTGATCTGCTTTTTTTAATTCGGGATAAAGTTTGCGTGCAATTGGAAATGCAAGTAACGCAAGAACGCGATAATTTTCAATTTCAAATAATCGACGCATTAGCCGTGCGCCTTGTTCTACACGCAAATTTTTATTGATAATTAAAAAACGACTAAAGCCATCAACATGAATACGAAAATCTGTAAATACAGATGCGGCACCGCCTGCAACGGTTGATCCAATTAGTAAATTGCTCGCAAAAAAAGGCGCGATTTTAACTAAATCGGGTGCGATACTTTCACTTATCTCCACAATCGAAGCATGAGTTGCGACGAGAACTGTGCCTGTTAATGATGATAACCAATCAGCGGGTACTTTCTTTAAAGCAGGTTCTGTAAACGGTTGTTCTTCTGCACCCTGCACATAAAATGTATAAGTGCTGAATTCACCATGTTGTTCCCAGCGAATTTGAAAGGTGTCGAATGCAGCACTAAAATGATCTGCATCAGCAGTAGGTGCAGCAACACCAAAACGTTCGCAAAGTTGGTTTAAATGTTGACGTTCTTGAATTTTTTCATTGTTGGAACGTGATAATGCCAAATGACTGGCTCGTCCAGGCAAACCTCGAATTATCGAAGAACGTGCATGAACTTCGTTGTGCAACACAAAACGTTGTGCGTGATTTTCAGGAATGGGATAAATAGTTGTCACGAAAAAAGTGCAGATTAGAGCGATGAAAATAAGATAAACGCATTATCACATTGTGATAATGCGTTTGTTTTTTGAAACTAGAATTTGCACTTATTGTCTAACGCAGAGCAAAGTGGACACCAGCCAAAATATCCTTCAGCAGTCAAAATTAGACCAATTAACAACAAAGGAATACTTGCTAAAAAAATAGAAGTCACTAAAGCTGCAATACCAGAATATAGACGGTATTTTTTTTGTCTTTCATTTATGTTTAATTCAAATTTAATCAAACGTTTATAATCAAAATTCATTTTTAAACCCTCACTGTGTAAATCGTTATCGAAAAACAAGCTGAGTAATCAGCTTTGCTAGCCTCGAAACTATACACAGCTGCTAAAAATCTGCAATCAAAATATGGATATAACCTCAATTATCGCGCCATTAAATGACGCACAACGCGCTGCTGTCACGGCACCTTCGCAAGCTATGTTGATTTTAGCGGGGGCTGGCAGTGGAAAGACGCGCGTTTTAGTTCATCGTATCGTATGGCAAATTCAAGTCAATGACGTATCGCCGCAAAGTATTCTTGCTGTGACTTTCACCAATAAAGCTGCCAATGAAATGCGTGGGCGAGTTGAATCGTTGTTGGAAAATAGCGCGTCAGCGATGTGGATTGGTACATTTCACGGTATCGCGCATCGTATTTTACGTCGTCATGCCGAACAAGCGGGATTGCCGAAGGATTTTCAGGTTCTCGATTCTAATGACCAGCAACGCTTGATTAAACGCTTGTTGAGCGATTTAAAAATTGATGAAAAAGAATTACCCGCAAAAGAAGTGCTTTGGTTTATCAATGAGCAAAAAGATGCGGGTTTGCGAAGCAAAGATATTATTCAAAGTACAGATAAAAATACACGCCGTTTTCTACGAATTTATAGGGATTATGAAGCATTATGCGAGCGTTCTGGCGTAGTAGATTTTGCAGAATTATTATTGCGGGTTTATGAATTATTGCGTGATGATGAAAACTTGCGTATTCAATATCAAGAGCGATTTAGTCAAATTCATGTTGATGAATTTCAAGACACAAATCACATTCAATATGCGTGGTTAACCTTATTAAGTCCGAATCGTGACAATCTTTTTGTTGTTGGTGACGATGATCAAGCAATTTATGGTTGGCGTGGCGCGAAAATCGAAAACATTTACAAATTCCAATCGCATTATCCTCAACATAAAGTCATTAAATTAGAGCAAAATTACCGCTCCACAGGTGCGATTCTTAAAGCTGCAAATGAAATTATCGCTAACAATAAAGGACGCATGGGCAAAGCCTTATGGACAGAAATGTCGGACGGTGAAAAAATTGCGGTTTATGCCGCCTATGATGAAAAAGACGAAGCAAAATATGTTGTGGAACGGATTCAGAATTGGGTCGAAGCTGGAAATAAACGCAATGATGTAGCAATTTTATATCGTTCTAACGCGCAATCTCGTCAGTTTGAAGAGCAATTGATGTTAACCAAAACGCCATATCGCGTTTATGGTGGATTACGCTTTTTTGATCGTGCAGAAATTAAAAACGCGCTGGCTTATTTACGTTTATTGGCAAATCCCGATGATGATGCGGCGTTCGATCGCATTGTAAATACACCCACACGCGGCATGGGAGCAAAAACAATTGATGCGTTACGTCAATTGGCAAATGAAAAACAGGTTTCATTGTGGATAGCTGCTGTTTCATTATCAGAGGAACAAAAATTAAGCGCACGCGCTGCAAATTCGTTATCTAATTTTTTAGATTTAATCATGCAGTTCGAGAATCGAACAATGGACTTATCTTTGGGTGAAAAAGTCCAGTTTGTAATTGAACAAAGCGGCTTAATGGCATTTTATTCACAAGACAAAGTCGAAAAAAGTGCAGACAAAGTTGAAAACCTAAAAGAGTTAGTGAATGCCGCTGCCGCATTTAAATACAAGCCCGATGAAGAAGAAAATTTGTCTGAACTAGCGGCATTTTTAAGTTATGCAGTTTTAGAATCGAGTGAACCACAAGCAGATGAATTTGAGGATTGTGTGCAATTAATGACATTACACACAGCAAAGGGTTTGGAATTTCCGCTCGTTTTTTTGGTTGGTGTAGAAGAAGGTTTATTTCCAGCACAAAAATCAATTTACGAGGCTGGGCGATTGGAAGAAGAACGCCGATTGTGCTATGTCGGCATTACGCGAGCGATGCAAAAACTGTATATCACGCACGCTGAAAAACGTTTTTTATACGGACGTGAAACTACACCAAGCAAATCGCGTTTTTTAGGTGAATTGCCTAAAGAATTGCTCGATGAAATTCGACCTAAAAGTAATGTATCGCGACCAGTGACTGCAAGAATATCTACTTTTTCTGCAACCACACTACCATCTGAAATTAAAACAGACAGCCACTATCAAATAGGACAAAAGGTAAATCACGCCACATTTGGAAACGGAGTGATTTTAAATATAGAAGGTGAGGGTGAAAAGGAGAGAGCGTTAATTAAATTTCGAGGCGATTCACGCTGGTTGATGACGATTTATCTTTGACATTTTAAAACGAAATGAGCTTGTCAAAGAAAATGACAAGCTCATTTTTAGATACTTATAACGCGCTAATTTTAACGTGTTGCGCTTGCAAATTACCGAGCGTCGATTGTAATTCAGCTAAACGTGAACGCTCTTTTTCAAGAACGGCGGCGGGTGCTTTTTCAACAAACGATGGATTGCTTAATTTCACTTCAATGCGTTCCAATTCGGTTTGAATTTTGGCAATTTCTTTATCGAGACGTGCTAATTCAGCTGTTTTATCAATCAAACCTGCAATTGGAATCAAAATTTGCATTTCACCGACAATTGCAATCGCTGATTCAGGCGCAACTTCATCGACATTCAACCACGTTATGGTTTCTAAACGCGCCAATCTGTTCAAATAAACACGATTGGTTTCTAAGCGTTGCGCGTCTTGCTCGCTGCCGTGTTGCAATAAAACAGGTAATGGTTTGCTTGGTGCAATGTTCATTTCGCCGCGAATTCGACGCACGCCCAAAATCACCGCCATCAGCCAATCCATATTTTCGATGGCATTTTGATAAATTTCTGATTCATCTGCAATCGGATAAGGCTGCAACATAATTGTATCGCCTTCAACGCCTGCTAATGGCGCAACACGTTGCCAAATTTCTTCGGTAATAAACGGAATAATCGGATGTGCTAAACGTAAGATCGTTTCTAATACATCTAACAAAGTTTTCTTCGTACCACGCTGCGCGAATTCGTCATCGGATTGCAATGACACTTTTGCGAGTTCCAAATACCAATCGCAGTATTCGTTCCAAGTGAAATCGTAAATCGCTTGCGCCGCCAAATCGAAACGGTAGTTATCAATTGCGTGGCTGGTCGTTGAAATCACTTGATTCAAACGCGCCACAATCCAACGGTCAACGTGTGAAAATTCACATTCACCCGTGATGCCGCAATCGTGTTCTTCGGTGTTCATCAAAACGTAACGCGCGGCATTCCACAATTTGTTACAGAAATTGCGATAACCTTCGGTGCGAGCCATATCAAAACGAATATCACGCCCCGTCGAAGCCAAAGATGCAAAGGTAAAACGCAACGCATCGGTGCCGTAAGATTGAATCCCGTCAGGGAATTGTTTGCGAGTGGCTTGTTCGATTTTCTTTTGCAAATGCGGTTGCATCATGCCAGCTGTGCGTTTCGCAACCAGTGTTTCTAAATCGATGCCGTCGATAATATCAATCGGATCAAGCACGTTGCCTTTTGATTTGGACATTTTTTGCCCTTCGGCATCACGCACCAAACCGTGAATGTAGACTTCTTTGAACGGCACTTCGCCTCGGAATTTCAAGCCCATCATAATCATCCGCGCCACCCAGAAGAAAATGATGTCAAAACCTGTGACTAAAACGCTGGTGGGATAAAAGGTTTTTAAATAATCAGGTTCATTTTTGCCATCCCAACCCAAAGTCGAGAAAGGCCACAACGCTGACGAAAACCAAGTATCTAAAACGTCTTCGTCTTGTTTCAATGGATAATCCGCTGGCAAATTATGTTTTTCACGAATCGCTTGCTCTGATTCGCCGACATAGATACTGCCTTTGTTGTCGTACCACGCTGGAATGCGATGTCCCCACCAAATTTGGCGCGAAATACACCAATCGTTAATGTTTCGCATCCAATCGAAATAAGTGTTTTTCCAATTGTCTGGCACAAATTTAATGTCGCCATTTTCAACCGCCGCAATTGCAGGTTCAGCCAATGGCGCGACTTTCACATACCATTGGTCAGTCAAAAAGGGTTCGATGACGCTTTGGCTACGGTCGCCGCGTGGCACCATCAATTTATGGTCAGCAATTTTTTCAAGCAAACCAGCCGCTTCAAAATCCGCCACAATTTGTTTGCGAGCTTCAAAACGATCTAAACCACGATATTTTTCAGGAATCAGCGCGTCATCAATCACACTCGCATTCATAGTGAAAATGTTAATCAAACCGCCGTGTGGCAAATCTTGAATGACGGCGTGATGACGGTGGCGCGTCCAGACTTCGTAATCGTTGAAATCGTGAGCAGGTGTGATTTTTACGCAACCTGTTCCAAATTCAGGGTCAACATAATCATCAGCAATAATGGGAATTCGCCGACCCGTCAAAGGTAATTCGACAAATTCACCAAGCAAATGTTGATAACGCTCATCTTTTGGATTGATAGCAACTGCCGCATCGCCAAGCATGGTTTCAGGGCGTGTGGTTGCTACAATTAAATGACCTTGACCATTCGACAACGGATAACGCAAATGCCACATAAAACCGTTTTCTTCTTCGGATAAAACTTCTAAATCCGAAACCGCCGTGTGCAAAACAGGATCCCAATTCACCAAACGTTTGCCGCGATAAATTAAGCCTTCGTTATACAAATTGATGAAAACTTCTTGCACCGCACCAGACATTCCTTCGTCCATTGTGAAGCGTTCGCGCGACCAATCAAGAGAAGAACCCATACGGCGTAATTGGCGGGTAATTGTGCCGCCCGATTCGCCTTTCCATTCCCAAATTTTTTCGATGAATTTTTCACGTCCGTAATCGTGGCGCGTTTTGCCTTCGGCATTGCACAAACGTTCGACCACCATTTGGGTCGCAATTCCCGCGTGGTCAGTGCCTGCTTGCCAAAGTGTGTTACAACCTTTCATACGGTGATAACGTGTCAGTGCATCCATAATCGTGTCTTGAAAAGCGTGTCCCATGTGCAAACTGCCCGTCACATTTGGCGGCGGAATCATGATGCAATACGGTTCGCCTTCGCCACTTGGCGCGAAATACTGTTTGCTTTCCCAGTTTTCATACCAACGTTGTTCAATATCGTGTGGTGCGTAAGTTTTTTCCATGATTTTTCCTTATGAATTTTTAAAATTAGAAATTTATTTTTTTAAACGGATTGCAATTATCGCAGACAAAATCAGCACAACGACTGAAAAAATTAGCAAAATTGTCATTGGCACACCGATATTTTGTGATTCAGTTGGCTCAATTTCAGGCAACGCTTCAAGCGAATGCGCGACGGGCAAATCCAACATCACATCTTTTGTCATCGGTGGATAGCACACGCCACGTTCCGCGCAACCTTGAAAATACGCCCGCAATTTAACGGTTTGTGCGCCATGATCTTCGCGCCACAACGGCACGTTGAAATTCAAGTCTTCGGACAAAACCTCAACATCGCCAAACGCTTCATCGTGTTTTGGCAGCCCATTTGGAATCGTATAATCGCCAAGTTTCACACCGTCGCTGTTAACCAATTCGAGCCTTATTTTTTCGCGGTACAAATAATAATTCGGTGCGATTTCCCAACTCACATAAATCGTATTGCCATTTTTAACATTGGCGGAAAACTCAAAAGCTTGTTCGGGTTGCAATAATTCATTGCCAAAAAGATTTAATTTTAATGCGGCTGTATCTCGAACTAATTGCTCAAGTGAATCTGCGGCGAATAGGGGGGAACTGAATAAAGTGAAAACAATTAAAATTAAACGATAACGTGACATAAGCGTCTCCAAAATTAAATAGTTAGGCGTGTTCGACAACATTATCATAGAAAATAAGCGAATTTGCCTTTATATTGTCGAAACATTCTTACCTTCAATTCGTTTTTATTTATGAATATCTTTCGCTCCCTTTTTATCACGATTATCGTGATTTCTTTTTTAGAGCTTTATGTATTACTTGCAGTTGGCAGTGTGTTAGGTGCATTTCCGACGATTTTTTTAATTATTATGAGTGCGGCATTAGGTTCTTTTTTGCTGAAACAACAAGGGCTGGCGACGTGGCAACGTTTTCAAGAATCAATAAAACGACAAGAAACGCCAGCCTACGAATTGGCAGAAGGTTTTTTGATTTTGCTCGGTGGCGCGTTATTACTTACGCCAGGTTTTATTACAGATGCAGTTGGGTTGATTTGTTTATTGCCTTCGTTACGCAGCAAAATAATCACTTATGCCATGCAACATTTTTTTGTGCCTCCAAATAAAAATGAAAATGTGTTGGAAGGCGAATTCCGTAAAGATACTGAATAAATGACTATTTTACGCGCTCTGGCTTGTCAAATTTTCGCGTTATTACTAACGCTAGGGCTTGCTTATTTGCAGCCTATTTTCCACAATCCGATTGTTTTTCTATTTACACAAAGTAGTTTCGCGGTTGGTAATTCGTTTTTGCTACGCCAACCGACGTGGTGGATTCCGATACATTTGTTATTTTTGCCCAGCGTTTTTATTTGTTTCACGTTGGCGTTGCCAGCATGGATTTATTTGCTGACCGTGGTGATATTGACGCTGATTTTTTGGGGAACAATTCGTGGTGACGTGCCTTTATTTTTATCGTCTTCAGAAGTCGCCGAAGCGGTGATAGCGTTGTTGGAAAAAGAAAATACTCAAACATTTGCCGATTTAGGCGCAGGCGTGGGTTCAGTGGCAATTCCTGTTGCCGAACTATTACCAACTGTGCAAGTTGAAGCCTCAGAACGTGCGCCGTTACCTTGGTTAATCAGTGCGTGGCGAGGCAAAAATCTGGCGAATTTTACGGCATCACGCCGAAATTTTTTCGATGTTAATTTTTCAAAATACGATGTGATTTTTGCATTTTTATCCCCCCTCGCAATGCCCGAAGTCAGT
>CAINDC010000070.1 GCA_903847275.1 uncultured Pseudomonadota bacterium | reverse complement strand
TTCAAAAGTCCTTCCATTCGTTCACGCAGTTCTGGATGTTCATTTAGGCGGTTGAGGAAAATTTGGTCGTTTTTAGTCATGGTTTCTGTCAATTTAAATAACGATATTCTACTAAATTCCCCACACTTTTAATCGCACCCCCTGAAATCATTGCAGTGCCGATTGTCAAAGGGTCATCGGATTATTTGAACTGGCTCAATGATAGCCTTCTAAGGAACTTGTGTAGGGTGAAATAGAGCAGTAAGAGCAGGTAAGGATATGCTCAAAATTAACATTCACAATGCCAAATTTTAAAAGGGCTGTGAATTGAACGGAATTTCTAAATCGGTATAAATTTACCTGCTCTTACTGCTCTACCTGTTCTTTTTAGGCATAAAAAAACCGCCTTATAGAAAAGCGGTCTTTTTGAATGGAATTTAGTTACACAGCAACACTGGCAGATTCGGATGAATCATTTGCTGCATCACGCAATTTTACTTTGTAGTACCGTTTGCCGCTCGATGTTAGACTTTCAACATTTAATGCTGCGAGTTCTACACCGAATTTAGATGAATTAAGTTCAGTAAATCCGTTGTTTGAAGCGAACTTTCTGTATAGGTCATAAACATCAGCTTTTATCATTCGCTCTTTAGAAGATTGTCCGTAATCAAGCGTTTCATTGAAAAATATCTTAACGTGATTATTCTCTAACTGGTATTCTTCAAGTGCCAATTCACTTGACTTAGGAATGGTGAGTTCGCCATTTTGAAGTAGGCGTTTTAAGCCTTTGAGTGACCACAGAAATATACCAGCAAGTTCAGTTTTTAATAGTGATGCCAATTGCTTATTTTGTTTCTCACGAGGAATCGTTTTGTTGAATTTTAAGATTATGATGCGGCGGTAAAAGCCATGCGTGTTGCTACTTACTTTGGGTAAAATGTTCGTTGCTCCCCATAACTTGAGCTGGAATTTTACTTTGACATGGTTTTTGTTTTTCACATTCGCTGCGAGTTCTTCACCTGCAATTATTGACTTGATTTTACCTTGATTTTTTAGTGAATCGTAGTCCAAATCAGCGTCAATGTTAATCAACTTGTTGTGCAAATTTATCAATGAAAAATCTTTTGAAAAATCCTTGAAGGGAACTTTTGATACATTCGCTTCACCTAATAGACAACTAAGTATTTCAAGCACGATACTTTTACCGTTCGAGCCAAAACCGTACAGCAGTAGCAGGACTTGGAATAAAGTAATGTTGGTCAGTGACAACCCCATGTATTCTTGCAACAAATTAGATTCCTTTTCATCGTCAAAGGTTTCATTGATAAATGTTTCCCATATTGGACAGGTTGCATTTTCATCATGAGAAAACGGTAATTTGTTTCTAGCGTAGTGGTCAGGACTGAACTCTAAAATTTCACCTGTTGCGGGTACTATGGCGCAATTTTGTAACACCAACACGTTATGCTCGTGAACATAGTGGGGAAATGATTCTTGGTGCGTGTATAAGTCTAAGGCTTGATAAACAGCATTGACAAATTTAATAGGTTTATTACTTTTGTAGTATTCAGACAACAGATATTTTCGCATTTCTTTTGGTTTAAGCCCCAACCAAATCCCCTGATTTGGCTGGTAGATGTACATTAAATTTTCAGTCGAAATAATCCAGTTTTTATGAAATTTCAATATGCCGTTCACCTCAATCATAATTTCATCATCAATTGACTGATTCACTACCGATTCAGAATCTTCATCAAATGAAAAGCATTTTTTACCAATGTGTACTTTGACGCTTCTTAGCATTTGAACATCGTAAAGCGTATTTAATTTATCAGAACTTCCCGTGTACTTAGTGAGAAATAATTTTGCTATGTATGAGGTCATTTCTTGTAAATTAGCAAATTCTTTCCTGCAAATTACTGGCAAAATCAACGATTGCTGTGCAATGTTTGGCGAAGACCATAACAAATGGTGGTAGCTGTCTAGCAGGTGAGTATTAAGGCTTGTGTTTTTATCATTGATTTTAATTTCAATGAATTGAACAAACTGCTCATCATCTAGTTTTGAATTAGCAAATTGGTAGGATTGAAAATTACCAATACTGTTTGGGGTTTTAAGGCTTTCAATATATTGAAATGTGTCTTCTACACTGTCAAATTCTAAGCATTCAAGAGTGCTTTGGTATGTCGTACAATTTAAAATTATCATAATGGCTTTCCTATTTTTTAGATATTACACATGGAATTTAGTAACAGTGTAATTTCCACCTTTTAATTTATTCATAACAAAATCATTGAGCGGGTTGTCTTGTTCTGATGCAATTTGCTCTAATTTTATATAAATAGGTTTTGATTTGTGTTTGCTATTATTGCTATTGTTTTGGAGCTTATAGGCTTTTAAAGCCTCGGTACTTGAAGGTGCTACTGTGAAATTTCCGTTTTTTAATAATCGATCTAAACCTTCAAGCGACCACAATAAAATTCCTGATATTTCGCTTTTTAACGAATGTACTAAATTTTTATCTTGTTCATGTTCTTCAAAAATTCGATTGAACGGGATAATCGTAATTCGTCGGTACAGTCCATTTGAATCGTTATCTACTTTTGGCATATGGTTTGTTAAAACCCATAATTTACAGTGTGGGAAAAGTGTGAAATACCGCTCGAATTTTTTATCAACGCTTATTTTGTCTCCACCCACTACAGCTTTAAATTTTGATTGAGTTTTTTGAAGTGAGTGGATACCAGCATCACTATCGATGTTAACCAATTTATTATCTAAGTTTGCTAATGCAAATTTGGCGTTTAAATCACTCAGTGGTAAATAAGAAACCTGATGTTCTCCAATAAGTGTGCTTAGAATTTCAGCAAAAACGTTCTTCCCATTCCCACCCTCGCCGAGCAAAAAGAACATTTTTTGGAAATATGTGATCTTTGTTAAAGATAAACCCACTGCTTCTTGAAGCAATTTTATTAGTTGTTCACCATCAGGTGCATTTTGAAAAATAGAATCTAAATACGCTAAAAATTTTTCACATTTTGCATCTTTCACATAATCGTAATCAGCTCTCCCTAATGCGTAATAATCAGGACTAAATGGCAAGCATTCCCTTGTTATCAAATTTAAAACGCAGTTTTTAAACACCATCAAGTGTTCATTTTCGTTTTGATTAGTTAGAAAAGTCGAGTGATAAGCTCTACATTGAAGGCGTTCATAAACTTTTTTCACAAATGCCATATCTTCGCAGTTTTGGAAATAAACAACCAATAAATACCGAAGCATTTCGTTTTTAGTTTTTTCTTCCCAGATGCCTGTTTCTTCGTTATTCACTACCGTACACTTTTTACGCCCGTTTTTCATAGAATCAGACTGAATTGAGGCAACGCTTGCCCGTTGCGAAGAAAATAATTTAATAATCGTTTTCCAAGCTGAAATAAACTCAAATCACAACGGTCTGTTCGAT
>CAINDC010000069.1 GCA_903847275.1 uncultured Pseudomonadota bacterium | reverse complement strand
TCAGACGTAACTCAGCCACAAGCTCGTACAAATCAGTAATCAGCTTGTCTTTATCTGCATGAGTCAAATCAGAGAGGTTTTTCATACTCGATAATGTGCTTGAATTCTCGGATTTTTGCAAGGGGCTGAGTAGTTACCAACACCTAAAATCGTTTTACTTGCGTCATCATAAACAAACTCGGAGTTTTGGAGTTTGTCTTGCCCTGTTTTTGAGCGAACTAAATCATTTAAAACATCGGATGCCAGATCAGTTTTTTCTATTCTATCCAAGAAAGAAGGCGAATAAAATCCTAACACACTGAATAGATCACCAAACGCAGGTTTATTAAATTTTAGTTTTAAATCTGCGCTTCCAAAGTATTGGTCGCTAAAGAAAAAAGCTCCTTTTTTCACTAAATCAGCAATTGAAATTCGCGCTATATTTTCCTTTTCTTGTTTAACGTGAGCCAATACAGCATCAATATCTTCAAACGTGCTTTCTTGTGTTTTTTCCAATGTAAATGCCATTTTCTAATCCTTTCGTCGTAAATCTAATTCAAAAATATCAGGCAGCTTTCCGCTCATACAAATACTTCTGAAACCCATTAAATACATCGCTAATTTCAGCAGGCTTGCCTAAGTCAGCAATCGCATCGGCAATCGAATCGTGATATTTCAAACGCAACAACTGTGAAAGTTTGCCGCCTTCTAATTCTTCCACGCCGACACTCACATAATGCGACAACACAAAGTCCAAGAATACCTGCTGTTTGCTATTGAAATGCGTGCTGATAATCACTTTAGCTTTGCTTGCTCGTTCTTCGCGGGTAAGAGTCGGCAAGGCATAAGCAACATGGGCTAACACATCAAACAAGTCGCTATTTTCAGCCTCAATAATTTTTTGCATTTCGAGTAACTGTGCGTTACCGAATCCTTTTTCGGCTAACCCATCGAGTAATTTCTGACGGGTGTTGGGTTCGCTCCATAATTGCCGCAACTCATCTTCATCTTTGAAAAACTCAGGCAATTTACCGAATAGCTCCTCCATGAACTGTTGCCCCGTCATCGGCGTGCCGTCAGGATGCCAAAAGGTTGTGGCAACGCTGGTTTGAACATTTCGAGCTTTACCATCGGAAAGTATCACTTTTGCTTTCTTAATGCAGACGCACGGCAACTGCTCACACTTTTCACAGGGCTGTTTTTCGCATTCACAAGGCGTTTGTTCGCATATTTTGCAAGGCTTGGGGGATTCCTTTTCACATTCGCAAGGATATTGACTGCATTTTTTGCAAGTGTCGGGTTGTTGTGGTTCACCGTCCCATTCAGGGTCTTGGAAATGATGGTGTGCGCCGACGAAATCATAAATTGTGAAATACTCTTTGCCATCGTAAAGTCGTGTGCCTCGTCCGATAATTTGCTTGAACTCAATCATCGAGTTCACAGGGCGCAACAACACGATATTTCTTACATTTCGTGCATCAACGCCTGTCGATAACTTTTGCGAAGTTGTCAGGATAGTCGGAATCGTTTTTTCATTATCTTGGAAATCACGCAGATATTGTTCACCTAACGCGCCATCATTCGCGGTTACACGATGACAATAGTTTGGATTATCACTTGTTGAGAGTTGATTTATTAGGTCACGAATCAATAAGGCGTGTCCTTGCGTTGCACAAAACACCAGCGTTTTTTCTTGCTGATTTATTTGTGACATAAACAATTCAACACGGGTGCGCTCACGCTCGACAATTTCAATGCTGCGATTAAAGTCTTTTTCTTCATAGACTTTACCTGCTTCAATGTCGCCTTCAACCACCGTATCGTCGGAGGTATAAACATATTCATCGAGTGAGGTATCAATTTGCTTGATTCTGAACGGTGTTAAAAATCCATCATTGATGCCGTCTTTGAGCGAATAAATGAATACAGGCTCGCCAAAATAGGCGTAAGTATCGACGTTATCTTTGCGCTTAGGCGTAGCAGTTAAACCTAATTGCAACGCAGGTTTGAAATGTTCCAAGATGCCGCGCCAGTTCCCTTCATCATTCGCGCCACCACGATGACATTCATCAATGATGATAATGTCGAAAAAGTCAGCAGGATATTCGCCAAAATAGGGTTTGTCGCCGCTCATGAACGATTGAAAAATGGTAAAAAACAAACTGCCGTTTTTAGGTACACGACCTTTTTTAGTAATTTCACTCGGTTCAATACGCACTAGCGCATCGTCGGGAAAGGCTGAAAAAGCGTTGTAGGCTTGATTGGCTAAAATGTTGCGGTCAGCTAAAAACAAAATGCGCGGTTGGCGCGTGGGTTCGTTTTCAGCTTGCCAGTCGGTTAAGTTCCAACGGCTTTTAAATAACTTCCACGCCAGTTGAAACGCAATAAACGTTTTGCCCGTTCCTGTGGCAAGCGTCAATAAAATCCGTTGTTGTCCATTGGCAATCGCCTCTAATACTTTTTCGATGGCAATATCTTGATAATAACGTGCTTGAAAATAACCGCCTCGGTCTTCAAACGGAATGGCGGCAAATCGGTCGCGCCATGCGTTTTGAATTGCAAATGTCGCATTCCATAATTCTTGTGGCGTGGGATAGTTTGCCCGTTCACCTTCAACGCCCGTGTGCATATCAATCGCATAGATGCCTTGCCCATTGGTCGAATAAGTAAAACGCACCGTTAATTTGCCTGCGTAATCTTTCGCCTGTGCAACGCCTTCGGTGAGTGGTTTATCCCATGCTTTCGCTTCAACAACAGCCAGTTTCGTGTTGCGATATTCCAGCACATAATCTGCGCTCAAGGCTTTAGCGCGTTTGCCACCACCTTCTAATCGTCCGAGCGTAATCGGGTATTCACGGCGAATGCGGCTACTTTCAACCACGCCCCAGCCTGCGGCTTTTAATGCGGGGTCAATATATTCGGCTCTGGTTTCGGCTTCGTTCACAATTCACCCGCTCGCGTTAAAAACGACTGATAAACCGTTTTTGAATACCAACGCCCTTTTTGAATCATCTCATCGAGCAACGGTTTAATTTCGCTGATGTGACCTTTTTCTTTGGCGTTCAACAAAATAGACAGCGTTCTAATCACCGTCAAACCGACGTTGTTGGCGATTTTGTAACCCAAATTTTCGTCGATAATCACAAAATCCGCGTTGAGTTCTTTCGCTAACATAATCGTTTCGGCTTCGCCTAAATCCAATTCTTTTAGCAAAAAGTCTTTGTACAACTCGCCTTGAATCGGTCGAACGTCGATAAACGTCGCGCAGTCAATTTCATGAAAACCGTACAAACGTTTAGCTTTGATTTCGTCATAAACCGCTTGAGCAATGATAATTTTGCCGAACAGTTTTTCTAAAATGTCTAATCGCCCAACGGAAGCGAGTGAAATAATCGGCGTGGTGTTGGCGACAACTATCATGGCAACTTCGCGGCATCGGCAAAAATATCGTCGATTTCCTGTTCGTTAAAATCAAAAATCGGCTCGTTTTCGAGGCGCAATTTGTCGATAAAATCTAACTTCGTATAACCCGCCAATTCTGCTGCTTTGCCCAGCGATAACCTATTTTTGCGATACAACATCAACGCCGATAAAAAACGTAAATTCTGCGTAAATTCTTCTGCATTTTCTTTCAACGACAGCAAGATGTCGGATTTCACCGCAAATGAAATGTTCATCGTTTCGTTTAACATGGTTTTTGTCCTGTGCGTATTAAAAATATCGTCACAACTCATCAATGAATCGCAGCCGAAGTTTCGCCAACCAATTCAGCTAATCTTTCTACCAACTGATTATTATAGCGTATGCCTTGCGCTTGCATTGATTTCACGCAATCCACAAATGACGTGATTTTGTTTTGTTGTTTCGCTTTCAATAAAATCCCAAGCGTTCCAATTACTTTCATACCAAGATATTCAGCAAGATTACGTCCCAATTTTTCATCAATAATCGCGTAGTCGGCTTGATGTGCCAATGCCGCTTCGAGCGTGTGTTTCTCGCCATCGTCCAACGAAATCAGCAACGGATTATGCGGATAATTTTTGCTTTCAACGCGCTCCAACCAAGCCAACTTGTTCAAATCAGGCACAATGATTTTGCCACCACGCGCACATTCGTTAATCACTGTATCGACCACATAAACACGCTCGAATAATTGCGGCATCAAATCTAATTGTTGAATGGACGACAGCGCGATAATCGGCGTGGTGTTTGTAAAAATAATCATAACAACGCCATTTCTCGCTCAAAATCATCTTGTGAGTTTTCGAGCAATTCTGCGCCTGCTTCCATTGCTTGCATTAAAAAACTAACTCGTGACGTTTCTAACCAACGTGATGCCATACCTGATGAGATTCTGCCTTGTTTAAATAAAGCAATGGCGGTTTGCAGTTTGAGCATTTCGGCAAACGTTTCGCTGTTGATTTGCAAGCTCACCAGTAATTCTGTCGGGCATTGAATTTGAACTGTGTTTCTCATGTGATTTTCCTTTGGGTTATAACGCGCCACTAAACGCCCGATGCAACAACGCTTTTTTCAGTTCATCGAGGGCTGCAATCTTGCGCGAATAGAGGGCTTCGAGGCGTTGGGTTTCTTCGTTTAAAGCATCAAGTTTGGCAACGATGATTTTTTGTTCTATTTGATTGGGAATACTTATTGGAAACCCTCGAAGATAACCAAGTCCCACAAATTTCTGAGTTGTACCCTTTGCATTTTCTATCATTTTGAGCGTCACAGAATCTAAATAGTATTTTAAAAATGCCCCATGATTTCCATTTTGCATTTTGAATAATGCGACATTTTTAATTGCAAAGTCTGGTTCTATGGTTACAGATGTTGCATTACCAATTGTGCCAATCATTGCAAATAGCACATCTCCTTTATGAACCGCGCTGCGTTCGTTAATTTTTTTATAATCTTGTTCGCTAATAAATTTTATATTCTCAAAAGAAATACCATGCCCATCTAAATTTTTTGAAGTAATCAACGGGTAGCCAGTTAATTGGTACTTTGGCGAATCATGCGTCCCATCTCGAACATCATAAATTTCACCCAAAGTTTTCTCCTCCCAACCTTCGCCACGTTTCGTAAAAACCTCATTCAAATGACTTTCAAACAAAGCGCGTGCATTTTTTAGATTTTGCTCGGCGTTGGCTTTTGCGGTGGCGATGCTTTCAAAGGCTTCGTCGAGAAGGGTGACGAGGCGTTTTTGTTCGGGAAGTGGTGCAATAGGTAAAACAGCTTTTTTGACCAAATCGCCGCTTATGTTTTTTACGATTGCACCTGCGGCAAGCTGCGTAAATTGTTCCTGAATCAAATTTGATGAAAGAAGATGGTAAAAATAATCTGTATCAATAGAATCTTTAAGTCTTAAAACAAACCAGCCGTCGTGAATATAACCATCTGTTTTCATAATGTACGGGCGACCAAATGACATGGAATTTGTCAAAATGAAATCACCTTCTTTTACATATCGTGATTGCTTCGCGCCTTCTGGTGTTATTTTTTGCCGCGTTGAAAACACATATTTTCCACCTTCTTCAGTATCGCCAATTTTTATCCAATTAACGCCATCAGGTTCAGTTGTGAAAAATTCTTTAATTGGACGAGGTGAGCTACCTCTTTCAACAACACAAACTTCATCAAGTGTTTTAATTTCCCAGCCTGCTTTCATAACAACGCCCGAATCTTTGTTAAAACGTCTGCGCTTTCAGCATCTAACGCCGCAATTTCGTCCATAATTTCAAGCGGACTGCGATGGATGATTTCTTCGCCACCATCAGGATTTTTCACCGATAAATCGAAAGTTGTTTTATCAATATCGGCAACATCAACGTGCCAGCTTTTAGGCGAATCGGCAAAGGTTTTTTGCAACTCGATAAAATCCACAAGGTCAGTATCATTGAGCGGATTGGTTTTGCCCATGTTGCGACCAACGTCGAGCGAGTAAAACCAAACGTGTTGAGTCGGTGCGCCTTTTTCAAAAAATAGCACAACGGTTTTTACGCCTGCGCCTTGAAATGTACCAGACGGACAATCTAAAACGGTGTGCAAATTACAGCTTTCGAGCAGTAATTTTCGCAAACTGACTGAGGCGTTATCGGTGTTTGAAAGAAAGGTATTTTTAATGACGATGCCAGCACGTCCGCCAGCTTTGAGCATTTTGATAAAATGTTGCAGAAATAAAAATGCGGTTTCGCCTGTTTTGATGCTGAAGTTTTGTTGAACTTCTTTGCGTTCTTTGCCACCAAACGGCGGATTGGCAAGCACCACATCGAAACGGTCTTTGTCTTGAACATCGGCAAGATTTTCCGTCAACGTGTTGGTGTGAACGATGTTAGGCGTTTCAATCCCGTGCAAAATCATATTCATAATGGCGATAACATACGCCAGCGATTTCTTTTCTTTGCCGTAAAAGGTCGATTCTTGCAGGGTTTTCAAATCGGACGTGGTGAGCGGTTGCGCTTTGAGATAGTCGAAGGCTTCACATAAAAATCCTGCTGAACCCACTGCACCATCATAAACACGGTCGCCGATTTTGGGTTTGACGACTTGCACAATGGCGCGAATTAACGGGCGAGGCGTGTAATACTCGCCGCCGTTACGTCCTGCGTTACCCATGTTTTTAATCTTGGCTTCGTACAGATGCGACAGCTCGTGCTTTTCAGTTTGAGAACGGAAACGCAGCTCGTCGATATGGTCAATGATTCCGCGTAGATTGTAGCCGCTGTGAATCTTGTTTTTAATTTCGCTGAAAATCTGCCCAATTTTGTATTCGATGGTGTTGGCGTTATCGGCTTTTTGTTTGAAGTCGTGCAGATACGGGAACAGCTTGCGGTCAACAAAATCACGCAAATCGTCACCGACTAAGGCTTTGTTGTGGTCGATGTTGCCGTTTTCGTCTTTGGGTGCTGCCCAACTTTCCCAGCGGTAAGGTTCATCGAGAATAAAGTTATATGGCTTGCCTTCTAATGCCGCTTCGTCGGCTTTGTCTTGTTCTAATCCGTCGAGATATTTTAAAAATAATAACCATGAAGTTTGTTCGGTGTAATCGAGTTCAGTCGTACAGCCTGCTTCTTTCCACAGGATGTCGTCGATGTTTTTAAACGCTTGCTCAAATGATGCCATTTTTAACTCTTAGGTGTGATGAATTTTCTACCGAATAATTTTTGCCATAATACGCCCTTTGTAGGAGGTGGGGCTTTAGGTTCTGATTGATTTGTTATTAACAACGTTAATCGAGTGAGTTCTGATTCCATTCTTTGACGTGAAGATTCGGCTTCATCAAGTCTACGACGTAAGTCATCACGTTCTGACTTTATTTGATCTACCAAATCGCGTAAAAGGTTCGCTTCAATAGGTGAATTAGCGTCAATTTCTTGGGTCGAGTGTCGCACACCTTTACTATCGAGTTGGCGGTCAACTGGACTATAAACCCTAAACAATTCGGCAGGGTCAATGCTGTATTGACCGCTTTCTAATTTAGTCGCAGACATCCTGCCAGAATTGATTGCATTGGTTAATGCTGTTTTGCTTTTACCGACTTCTTTAGCCGCTTGCCCTAGTGTTAACATTTGCGTCTAGTTTTTGTAATTATTGACAGTTAACTATACCGTCAATTTAAGGAATAAATCACGTTCTTTTGATGTCGTAACGCTTTCGACAAATTACGAAATAACGGACGAATGCCGCCTTTAAACGCATTCTGCGAGACTGTCTTTTTTCCTTCTTCGGTTTTTGCCCCCGTCGATTGCAACCAAGGTTGCCATTTTTTTATTGCTTGGGATTGCATCAATCGCTGTTCCGCTGTCCAAACTCTCGCCATTTTTCACTCCAGTTAATAGTTTGCTTTGCTGATTTTGCAAAATGACTTGCAGCGTTTTACCGCATTGATTTTGCGCTCGTAACGCTAGTTTCAAAAGCGAATCCGCTGCATCAAAGTTATTGTTGATGTTGTTTGATGCCATGAAAGCTAGATTGTTAAAAATCGCGTCTAACGTATGAGCTTGAGCAATTAACATATTTTCAGCGTTGAAATTATCGTCTTTACACAATGTATCAAGCTGATCTACCAATGAACCTACATTTGTTTCAAACCCTTTGATGGTGAAAGCACTCATCGTCACGCCACTTCGCAAGCTCGGTTTTATAAATGCGCGTGCTTTTGCGTCTTCTTCGGATTCGTTCTTTTTTTGTTCAACTTTTATTGCCATGATTCAGTTCACCTAAATTATCGTTTTCAAATTGGGGAGATGCCACGTTTTTGTTATAGATAAAAACACCCCATCTCCCCATCGTCAAAGCCCCGCCCCCGTAAGGCTAGAGTCGAATTGCAACTTTTAAGAATTTTCGGTTTCAAAAACGCCATTTTTTGCCCTATTTTCAGCGTACTTTTTCACCTGCGAATTCGCCTTAAAAATCCACCATTGTTCGGTATTTTTTGATCTAGTATCAACCTCTAATTCGTAGCCGATTTTCTTCAAAAAATCGTTCATTTGCTTTATAGGATACTTATGCAATTTTGCATAGTTTCCCATATTGTTACTGGCAAGTTCCTTATGATGTTCCTGTAAGAATTTACAAAGACCTTGGACACCTCTAGCGTTAACTCTTTTGTCTAACAATTTAGAAACGATGCACTGAAATATGTAATGCTTCGAGGTTTTACTGCTTAACTTGTCGCGGGTTTCATGATTTGCCATGTCGGCATTTTTTAATTCATGAATATCCGCGTTTACTAACTCATAGTTGCTTATCTTAGATAAACCGTTGTTAAGGTAGAATTTAACTTCTGTGTCCTTAACGTCATTGAAAGCTACACCCGTTATCTGACTAACTCTGAATCGGTGTAAGCAATCTGTTTGTTTCTGCGTAGGATTTGCAAGCAAATCTATAGCCGCCGCCTGTTTTGCATCAATCTCTGACGCACAGAGTATTTCATTTACTTTTTGTTCGGTAGCCGCTTCAGATAGCCCTCTAACAGTCCAGCCCTGCATATCACCCTGCTGAAAACGATACCCTTTCAACTGCGACAGCATAATGAAATAACGCCTGTAGTCATTCATTGCAGCATTGCGTGTGACAATATGCTGCAACCGTAATTTATCGAATTCGTCGTACTCAGTCACAAACTTGTCGGGATTGAAACGCCCGATCTTAATACTATGCCCATCAAGTAAATCCTGTAGGTTTGTGGGACGATCTTTACTGTGATTAGGTTTGAAACACACAAAGATTTCTTTTGCTGTACGCACTCGCGCAATCGTTTGAAGCATTTCGTTAGGCGATAGCACGTTACAGAAAATAGCGTAGACGCGATGAAAATGGTTGTGGGTAATGCTGATACCAGAACTGATTACTGGCGTGTGAATAACTAAACGATATTTTTTTGATTCGTTGTTAGGGTTTTTCAAGAATGCAGCTTGGCGCGAATCGCCTTTGTTCTCGCTGGTGACAATCAAAACATCGTCGTCTGTTAGAGATGTATCTCGCATTAACTCAGTCATAATCTCATCACAGTTTTCTTTGTCCATGATGTCGGGTGATTTTAAATAAATATCGGCTTTACGCGATTGTTGCATTGAATCTGTAGCCAGTAATACATTCAAACCTTTTTTCAATGCTGAATTTGCGTGTACCAGCACCGTACCAGCATTGCCTAACTCAATTATCGTTTTGTCGTTTCGCGCCACGTCTTGCGTGATGGCGTGTATCGGTTTGTTTGAAATGCTACGGATATACTCAACCGTAAAGTCATTCATATCAGCATCACTAAAAATAACAATATCTGCATTCTGAACGGCTGCTTTCAATTCAGCTTCAACGGCTAGGCGGTTGTGTACAGTGCCATTTAAAACGTGTTCAAGATTCTGTCTACACTCATCTACAAATAAAACCTTGACTGTTTTACTTACTTCGTACTTCGGCATCGAGTTTACACATACGGCTAACGAATCTGTTACCTCATTAGGTTGTACGTCGTCATAATTGGGGATTTCAAGCACGCCACTCGCTGATCCAGTTAAACTGATACGATGGCATACATAAAACGTTTTTTGTACGTCATGCGCGATTCTAGCACGCATACTATTCAATTTATCTTCGATTGCTTTGAATTGTTTCGGGTTGTTTGCAATTTTACCCCAGCTTGACTCATTGCCGCCGTTATCAAGGTGGTGCTGCTTGATTTGCGCGTAAGTAGCCTTGCTAACTTTGGTGCGGTTTAGTTTTCTATCCGTAATCAACTTCAATAATTCAGTTTTGCCTACACCCATGCCGCGATTATCCATGAATGTACCTTTTTCTACTGATAAGATTAACTCAGCGATTGCAGTATTATCTTTGCCAGTAAAGTCATGTACAGTTATACCCTTGAATTCAGTAACTGTATTTTCGGTGCGGATTGTGTCCAGTTTTCTATCTGTGTATTTTTTTAACCAGTGGCGGATTGCAATGAAGTCAGTAAAGCCGCGTGCTTTTGCTGCTGATTTAATGCGCTTGAAAATGGTGCTGTACTCGGCAACGGTTGTGATCTTGTAATGCCCCGAATAACGACAAGCGCGTGCGATAATTTTTTTTAGCTGATTGTCGGGGGCGTATTTGATTGACGCGCAATGAAATTCGAGTGAGTTCTCTGCGTATGTAGGTATTTTGTTTTCTGTTAATTGACGCGCCACCTCATCCAAACCGCATGCCATACGAACATCATCAAAGTCGCATTTCTTATTTTCAGGTGATATAGCTAAGACTATTTTTGTACTGGTGTAACGAGTAGCCTTCAATGCACCGTAGATACCTGCGTTGCCACCCTTGTCGGCATGAATATCATTATCAGCCGCAATGGTTAGGTTTGTATAACCTTGTGCAATGAATGATTTGTTAACATGTGTTAGATTTCCTACGTCCATGCAAACAACGGTAGGAGTGCCTGTTGCTTTGAATACACTTATGCCAGTGGCTAAACCTTCGGCTAAATACAGTAAATCACCCTTGTTTTCTGGTTTACCTAGTAAAAGGTAACTTCCATTTTTCAGCGTAACTAGATTGTTCTCTGCCGTGATTAACGGTTTAAATGCGAGATCTTTATCTCGTGGTTGATCTCCTTTGCGATCAACAAACAGCCTATCGTAAATTTTCTGATAGCCCGTGACTTCTCCCCTGTCATCTTGAAAAGCATACAAAATGAAGCTACCGCGATAGTCACAACCACGCTTATACTCAACTGCCGCAAGGTCATCAATAGTGAAACCTTTCTTTTCAAAGTATGTCCCAGTGACATCTGTTAATGCGGGTAAGTTATCGAATGCCGTTTTAAAGTCGTTGAAGCGACTTAAACTTTTGTTGTAGTCGCTGGTGTGACTTTTTATAGGACGTTCCACGACAACTGGCTTACGGATTGCTAAAACAGGTGTATGTAATCTATTACTTTTATCGAGGTAACCATTATCCTTTAGCCATTCGTAACTATTCCACGTTTCAGTGATGCCGCCGTGCTTGAAGGTGCTGAAGGTTATACTGACAGATTCATGCCCCTTGTCAGAAGTCTTAAATTTGACGTATGCGGCTACCTTACCGCGTGCCTTCTTATTGATTTCAATTCCGCGTTTATAAGTGGTTTGGTGACGGCTTATTTGTGAGAGTAATGCTGAATAGTCGATGTCACACATTTCTGCTATAGCAGATAGTTCGCCGCTTGCGCGTTGAAGTATGTCGATAGGATCTAAAAAATTATTATCCATGGTTATTTCCTTGAATCGGATTACCGATGTCATCACGACATGGGTTTGATGTTGGTTGATTTACGAAACGACGTGATTGCAAATAGGCATCAATGTCGGTTCTAAGTATGCCGATGCGGCTAATTGATATTTTTATATGGGGAATTGCGCCCGACTTTATTAGTCTGTGAACGGTTGCAATATGAACGCCTAGCAGGTTTGCTGCTTGCGGTTTTGAAAGAATTAAATCACTCATTCTAAAGCCTCGAATTGAAGCAATAGCCTTGTTTTTTGCCTAAATACGTTTGTTTTGTATTGTGCTAGTGTTAAACAGTCAGTATCATAATCAGCTACGGTCATCAGGTTTTGCCTTTTAAATTGACGATGGTCAGCGGGTAATTTTTACTTGGTTGTCTGTAATACCAAATACAAAAAGTGCAAAAAGCTACGGCTATTGCGGTTCTACAAAGTGCCTCGAATAACAAATGGTAACTTTCTCAGGGTTTATTGTTATCGGGGCGTGAATCGCTGATTTACAGCGGATTTGTATTGTAACAAGCATCAACTAGCAATATGCAACATCTAATTACTTACAGATTCTCATATTGAATCAAATCAATAAGTTGGAATAATTCTGTGGCGCATTCAACAACTTCTCGTTTCTTATCCTGTCTTTTCGTTTTTTTAAGAATTTCTATCGAGAAATACAAACCATATTTTTGTTTCTCGTGTCAAACACTTTGACGTTTCAATATATTTGCAACTGTTGAGGCATACCATTTTCCGCCCCTTCGTGTTTTAACTCCCATATTATTTAATTTGTCTGCAATCGCGGGTAATTTTTCACCGTTGTTTCTAAATTGTAAAACCATCGGCAAAATTTTATCAGCAAATTCAGTGGCTTTTGCTTTATTGGTTTCATTGCTCAATAATCGAGCATCATCTAAATTGGTTAGATTTCCTAACTTAACGCCTTTCGCTTTCAAAACTTGCAAGGCAGCTTTGGTGCGTGTGCTGATTAACTCGCGTTCTTTTGTAACTACTCAGCCCCATAACAAAAATAAAAATGCTTTAAAATCATTGTGTTAAAAATCACGTCAATCGTGATAAATTTTTTCTTAAAATTTTAAATTTCATAACCTATTGATTTGTATAAAGCGACAAAGTTTCAAC
>CAINDC010000068.1 GCA_903847275.1 uncultured Pseudomonadota bacterium | reverse complement strand
TTTATGAATATCCGTTGCGTAAAAACACGTCGTTGCTAATACATCTGGATTCATTGCCGCGCGGAACGCTAAATGCCCACCGATACAAATTCCCATTACGCCTAATTTACCCGTGCAATAATCCAATGTTTTCAAATAATCCAACACAGTACGCGCATCACTATCATAAGCTGAAACTTCTTTAGTAATTTTGTGAGCATTGCCGCGAGTCGTACCTTCTTCATCATAAGAAAGCACTGTTCCTAATGGCTCAAGTTCGTGATAAATTTCAGGGCAAGCGACAACAAAACCATGTCCTGCAAGCATTGCAGCGGTACGACGAATAGGTGCAGTCACTTGAAAAATTTCCGAAAACATCAAAATACCAGGATATTTTCCAGGCGCGGCTGGACGAAAAATATGCGCTCGCATTGTGCCTGTTGGGGTTTCTAAATCTGCAATTTCATTGTCTCTGATAATCATATTTCTTCCTTATTTCAAAAGTTTAATTAAAAAAATCACTCTACATCAACGGCAGCTTTATCAAGAAAAACCACCAAATTTTGTAACGCGCTAATACTTACAACGGGTAAATCTTCACCTTCGCGCCACTGTTTTATGGCATCACGTTTATTTGCCCCTTCGATTAAGAAGAATAAATTTTGCGTATTACTTAACGCTTTCACGCTAAGTGTGACACGTTCTGAAGGTGGTTTTGGCGAGTTATATATTGAATGTACAACGTCGGTTTCATCATGAACATGACCAGGAAATAAACTTGCGGTATGTCCATCTTCGCCCATCCCCAACAAAACCAAATCAAACGGCATCGCAGCTTGTACAATCGAACGATATGCCTCCGCACTTTCTTCAACTCCTAATTCAGTAGGAATATCAAAAATCTGATTTTTCGGAATCGCGACAGAATTCAAAAACGCATTTGCTGCCATTACGCTATTTCGATTCTCATCATCAATAGGTAAAACACGCTCATCACCGTGATAAATGAACCATTTAGACCAATCAGCATCACTTTTTGCCAGGAAACGATACATTCTTTCAGGTGTTTTTCCACCCGCTAAAACGAATTTAAATTGCCCGCGCTCGGTAATTGCTTCTTGTGCCAAGACTAAAATCCGTTTGCATACTTCTTTTTCGATTAAATCTGGCGTTTCAAATTGCTGCCAATCGATATTATTTTGCATTTGGACACTCTGGAGTTAAGGAAGTACGCCATGCTTGACTTTCTTTATCAAACAATCGGCTGTCTTCAGGTCCCCACGAACCTGCGGGATATGTCGCAACATAATCACGTTCACTCGCCCACGTTTGCAAAATTGGATCCACGATTTTCCACGCCTCTTCCACTTCATCAAAACGTAAAAATAATGAGCGATCGCCTTTTAATACATCGAGTAATAAATCTTCGTAAGCATCAATGGCTTTTTCGTCCGAATTTCTAAAACTTGCATCGAGTGAACTGGTGCGGGTTTTCATTTCCAAACCTGGTTCTTTCACGGTCATTTCAATTCGCACACATTCTTCGGGTTGAATACCTAAAAGTACCCAGTTTTGATTCATGCAATGAATTTCAGTATCACGGAAAAAATGTAACGGTGGTTGACGGAAACAAATCGAAATCACAGATTGGGCTTTTTTCATCCGTTTGCCTGTTCGCAAATACATCGGAACGCCCTGCCAACGCCAATTATCCACATACAATTTCATCGACGCATACGTTTCAGTAATACTTTCTTGCGGAATGCCTGATTCTTGCAAATAACCATTAACGTGTTCGCCATTGATGGAGCCATTTGCATATTGGGCGCGATAAGCATGAGCATGAACTGCTTCTTTCGCAATCGGACGAATCGATTTCAACACTTTCACTTTTTCATCACGCAACGCTTCGGCTTCCATTGAAGTCGGTGGCTCCATCAAAACCAACGTCAATAATTGCAACAAATGACTTTGCAACATATCGCGCATTGCGCCTGAACCATCGTAATAACCGCCACGATCACCAATACCAATACTTTCGGAATGCGTAATTTGAATATGGTCAATGTAATGACGATTCCAAAGTGGTTCCAGCATCACGTTTGCAAAGCGGAATACAGATACATTTTGAACCGTACCTTTACCTAAATAGTGGTCGATACGATAAATCTGATCTTCACTTAAATAATGTGAAATGCGTTTTTGTAATGCTTGTGCGCTTTCTAAATCGTAACCAAATGGTTTTTCAATAACGACACGTTTCCAACCAAATTGCTCATCAAATAATTTATTTTTGCTGAGTTGTTCCATCACATTGCCAAAATCTGATGGACTAATTGACAAATAAAACGCGGCATTTGGTGAGAATTGTGTTTGTTCAAGCGTGGTTGCAAGGGTGCTGTAGCATTCAGGCTGTTGTAAATCACCAAAATGATAATGTAAACGTGCGGCAAATTGCTCAAAAACTGATTCGTCAAAAGCGTCTTTGATTTTGGTTTGAATCATGTCTTTGACTTCGGCAAGCCATTTTTCTTGCGTCCATTCGCGTCGTCCAATCGCAAGAATTTTTGTGCCTTCGGGTAATTGTCCAGCAACATCTAAATGATAAAACGCAGGCATCAATTTTATGCGTGATAAATTTCCCGTCGCACCAAAAATTACATAAGTACAGGCTTCAGCAGCCATGTGGTATCTCCAAAAATTAAAAATAAAATTTTAAAAAAACCGCTGCTACATTGAAAACGCAACAGCGGCTTTTTCTTTTCTCAACTCAAAATGAAATTAAACGTTATAGGTTGTAGCCGAAACGTTGCCACCTTCACCAATCCAATCGGTGTGGAAGAATTCACCGCGTGGTTTATCGATACGTTCATAAGTGTGCGAACCAAAATAATCACGTTGTGCTTGTAACAAATTCGCTGGCAATTTTTCAGTTCTGTAACCGTCAAAATACGCTAATGCCGATGAGAAAGTCGGTGTTGGAATACCTAATTGAATTCCTAAAATTACCGCTTTACGCCAGCCGACTTCTGACGTTTTCATCACATTTGCAAAGAAATCATCGAATAATAAATTTTCTAATTCGTGATTGTTACTGTAAGCCTGTTTGATGTTCGTTAAAAATTTGCTGCGAATAATACAACCACCGCGCCACATCAACGCAATATCACCATAATTAAGTGCAAATTTATATTCTCTTGAAGCCTCACGCATTAAACGGAAACCTTGCGCGTAAGAAATCACTTTTGCTGCATAAAGCGCGTCATAAATGGCGTTAATCATTTCTTGTTTCTCGCCTCTACCGCCAAATGTCGCAACAGGTCTTTTGGGTAAAATTTTGGCCGCTTGTACGCGCTCTGCTTTATGCCATGACAAACAACGTGCAAATACAGCTTCACCAATTAACGTCAATGGAATACCTAATTCTAAAGCGTCAATGCCTGTCCATTTTCCAGTGCCTTTTTGTCCTGCGGTGTCTAAAATTTTGGTTAAAAGTGGCTGACCATCGTCGTCTTTATATCCCAAAATATCAGCGGTAATTTCCATCAAATACGAACCTAATTCGCCGTTATTCCATTCGATGAAAATGTCACGGATTTCGTCAACGCTCAATCCTAAACCCTCTGAAAGCAATTGATAGGCTTCACAAATTAACTGCATATCGCCGTATTCGATACCATTGTGAACCATTTTGACATAATGCCCCGCACCATTATCGCCGACCCAATGACAGCAAGGTTCGCCGTCAACTTTGGCGGCAATTGCTTGAAAAATTGGTTTCACTGTTGCCCATGCAGCGCGATTTCCACCTGGCATCATTGATGCACCATAATGTGCGCCTTCTTCACCACCTGAAACGCCCATGCCGATAAAGTTCAAACCTTTTTCGCTTAATGCAACAACACGGCGGTTTGTATCAGTATAAAGTGAATTGCCACCATCAACGATAATGTCACCGTCTGAAAGTAATGGCACTAATTTATCGATATAAAAATCAACAACGTCCCCTGCCCTAACCATCATGAATACAACGCGCGGGGTTTGAAGGCTATCAACTAATTCTTGCAATGAATGCGTACTAATCATTTCTGCACTTTCGATTGCGGCTGTGTTTTCAGTTTCTGCTTCAACAAACGCATCAGCAATACCTTCCGCATACTCATAAACCGCGACTTTAAAACCGTGATCGCGAATGTTTAAAGCTAAGTTTTTTCCCATTACAGCCAAACCAACCATACCAATTTGTGCTTTCATATTTTTGCCTTTTGATGAAATTTAGGAACGTGAATTTTAGCACGTTCAATCGTTAAAAAATTCTTTTGCCGCTGCCACATCGTGACAAATTTGAGTTTGTAATTGTTCAAGTGAATTAAAGCGCATTTCTTGTCGCAATTTATGCTTGAATTGCACGCTAACATAACGTCCGTAGATATTTTGATTAAAATTAAACAAATGAGTTTCTAAAATAACTTTGTGATTTCCGTCAATTGTTGGGCGAGTGCCTACATTTGCCACTCCTTGAAATTCACAATTATCAATACCTGTCATAGTTACCGCAAACACGCCTTGAATGGGCGTATTTCGACGTAACATTTTAATATTAGCCGTTGGGAATCCTAGTGTTCTTCCCAATTTATCACCTTGCGCGACACGTCCACAAATTGAATAATCTTGCCCTAAAAGTCGCCGCGCCTGCGATAAATCCCCCATGTTTAACGCATCACGAATTAATGTACTGCTAATTCGTAAATCGACCAGCCGATGCGTTATCGATTTCTCAACTGAAAATCCTAACGATTCTCCATGCTCTTTCAGTAAATTAAAATTGCCGCGACGCGCTTTACCAAAATGAAAATCGTCGCCAATCACTAAATGTTTCACATTTAATTTTGATACTAAAATTTTCTGAATAAATTGCTCGGGTTCATAATCGGCTAATGTTCGATTGAATCGAACAATCACGACGTTATCAACGGGAAGTTCGTTAAGCGCGAGAATTTTTTCTCGCAACCGCATTAATCGTGATGGCGCATTATTGGCTAAAAAATACTCAAGCGGTTGTGGCTCAAACAGCATAATTGCCGTAGGTAAATTAAGTTCATTTCCACGCATCGCCAACCTATCAATAACGGCACGATGCCCTAAATGCACACCATCGAAATTACCAATTGTTAAAACACAGCCATTTAAAAAAGATGGTGCGTGAGAAAAACCTCGAATTAAACGAATCATGAAAACTCAAATCAAAAGAAATAGTCAAAAAAAAACCCCGTGAGAAACTCACAGGGTTTTTATCAGCATTCAATGAATGAAATTATTTCATCATTGATTTTTTGAACATGCTGTCCAATTTGCTGTTTGTGTCTTGTGCATATTGAGCAGCACGGTTTGCAGCTGATTCAGCAGCAGCAGCGCGTGAAGCAGCGTCAGCAGCAGCACTTTGTGCGCTGTTAGCGTCAGCAGATGCTTGAGCAACTGAAGTTTTCAATGTGTCGATTTGTGATTGCAAATGTGTAATGTCATCTGTGCTTGCACAACCTACAACTACGCTTGCAACTAAAGCAACCATTGCTAATTTAACGAATTTTTTCATGGGATTTTCCTTTTAAAATGAGAACTTAACGAGAATTTTTACTACAGCAACAACATATAGCTGGGTATAATTTTAACTACCCACCGCTACATTTTCCAGTTTTATTTTATTTTAACCAGCGTTCCAGTATCAACTAATTGGCTTAAATGGTCGATTTGCGAGTTCGTTAATGCAATACAACCATGCGTCCAATCGAAGACTTCATGTACTCGTGCATCTGCGCTACCTAAGCCATGAATACCAATTTGACCGCCCAACGGCGTGTCTTGAGGAGGAATTTGCCCCAACTCCTGAGCGCGAACAATTCGTTTATATTGTCCTTCGTTAATAATTCCTTTATCAAAGGCTTGTTCGGCATCTTGCACCGACGGATACGTCAATCCAAAAAAGCGTTTGAACATACTTTTGTCGCCAATCCAACCTATATGATATTCACCATGCGGCGTGATATTATCGCCCCGATGCGTTTTCAATCCCGCGCCCCCTCGACCAATCGCAACGTGTTCAAGCGTTTCAACGGTTTGTTCACCTTTTTTAACTTCGATTTTCTTAGCTTTTGTATCAATCAACAGCCAAACTTCATTCGATTGCATTTCTGTCGCTGCGATAATAGGCATAGCTAATAAACTAAGACACAATAATAAATAAGCGCGTAACATAATTCCCCTACACTAAAGACATATTTTGGTGTATTTCAACACCCAACATTTTAATTATTCTCGAGGATTATTATGCACATAAAAACAATACTTACTCAAACTTATCATGATCAAAATCCTGGTACTTCTGGCTTACGGAAAAAAGTTCGCGTCTTCAAACAGCGTCATTATTTAGAAAATTTTGTCCAATCAATTTTCGATGTATTGCCTGATTTTCAAGGAAAATCTTTGGTTATTGGCGGCGACGGGCGTTATTTCAACCGCGAAGCAATTCAAATTATCATCAAAATCGCCGCTGCAAATGGTTTTGGCGAATTGATTATTGGACAAAACGGCATTCTTTCAACGCCTGCCGCATCGCACATTATTCGTAAATACGGTGCATTTGGTGGGTTGATTTTATCTGCAAGCCATAATCCCGCAGGCGAACATGAAGATTTCGGCATCAAATACAATATCAGTAACGGTGGCCCTGCACCTGAAAAAGATACATTGGCGTTTTTTGCACGAAGCAAAGAAATTGAAAGCTACAAACTTGCCGAATTACCTGAAATCAATTTAGATAAAATTGGCACGCAAGAAATTGACGGTTTGAAAATCACCATTATCGATTCTGTTGAAGATTACGCGCAGTTAATGAAATCCATTTTTGATTTTGATTTACTTAAACAAAGTATTCAAAACGGTTTTATTACGCTTTCGTTTGATGCAATGAGTGCGGTTACTGGCAATTACGCCAAACGTATTTTGGTTGAAATGCTTGGTGCGCCTGCGGATTCAGTGCGAAACGGCACTCCACTTGAAGATTTTGGCGGACACCATCCAGACCCAAATTTAATTCACGCGCACGAATTAGCAGATTTGATGTTTAGCGAAAATGCGCCAACATTCGGTGCTGCATCAGATGGTGACGGCGACAGAAATATGATTATGGGCAAAGGTATTTTCGTTACGCCGAGTGATAGTCTTGCGATTTTGGCAGCGAATGCAACATTGATTCCCGCTTATGCAGCAGGTTTAAAAGGCGTGGCGCGTTCGATGCCAACCAGTCAAGCGGTTGATAGAGTTGCTGCAAGTTACAACATTCCATGTTACGAAACCCCAACAGGCTGGAAATTTTTTGGAAATTTGCTTGATGCTGACAAAATCACGCTTTGTGGTGAAGAAAGTTTCGGCACAGGTTCGCAACACGTTCGCGAAAAAGACGGACTTTGGGCGGTTCTATTTTGGCTAAATTTAATTGCTCGTCGTCGTCAATCTGTCGAAGAAATTGTGCATGAGCATTGGCAAAAATTCGGACGTGATATTTACAGCCGACACGATTATGAAGCGGTCGATTCGGATATTGCTAATGAAATTATGGCAAGTTTACGCGAACAAATTACAACGTTAACAGGTCAAATTTTTGGCAATTATGTTGTGAAATATGCTGACGAATTTTGTTATCACGATAGCGTTGATGGCAGTACGAGTGCAAATCAAGGGTTTAGAATTGGTTTTGAAAATGGTTCACGAATTGTGTTTCGTTTGTCTGGCACGGGAACAGTGGGCGCAACGTTACGCATTTACATTGAACGTTTTGAACCCGATGCCGCAAAACACAATCAAGATCCACAAATTGCACTTTCAGAATTGATTGAATTAGCAGAGAAGTTCTGTGGAGTGAAAGCACGCACTGGTTGGACTACGCCAACTGTTATTACTTGAAAATCATGATGCGTAGGCGGTGAATTTAAAATCCACCGCCTACAAAACACTCACCAATGTGTGTCATCACGATTAAATTGATTTTCGTAATAAGGAGTTCTCGGCGATTGTTCTAATTCAGCACGACGTTTGCGCCAGCGATAATCTTCACGCGCTTGTTTATCGTTCGGTAAATAATTTTGGTTCGGCTGCATATAAATTTGAATGGGCGACTGTTGATAATTCTGTTGATAACGTTGAGATTGAAACGAACGCGGTTCACGACTTCCGCTTTCATACTCATCATTATAGTAATGACGTTCGTGCCGCTCTCCATCATTATCACTCGAATACTCATGCGCGTAACGCTCGTCAGCATTCACATTGAGCATCATAAAACTCGAAATAAATAGTGCTATTAACTTTTTCATCATCTTCTCCGTTATTTTGTCAAAATTTATACCTGTTACGGCTTATAATACGCGCCATACCTACTTTTTAACACACACTTTAGGCGCAATCATCAATGGAAAACTTCATCGCAGGTCAACGCTGGATTAGTAACACCGAATCTGAATTAGGTTTAGGGCTGATTCTCGAAATGAATTTTAATCGAGTCAGTGTTTTATTTTTAGCGTGTGATGAAAAACGAATTTACGCCGTTGATAATGCACCATTAACCCGTGTGCGCTTTGCAACAGGTGACAACATCGAATCCGTTGATGACGAAAAACTAACCGTTTTAAAAGTAATCGAAAACGAAGGAATTTTGACTTACGTTTGCGAAAACGAAGACGGCGAAACGGTTGAACTCGAAGAAATGGATTTAAACCATCACAGCCAATTCAACAAACCCCAAGAACGTTTATTCACGGGACAAACTGATCCGAATGCGTGGTTTTCATTACGTTACGAAACGTGGCAACGTTTGCAACAACACGCAAAATCGCCTGTCAAAGGTTTGCTCGGCGTGCGAGCTGCGTTAATTCCACATCAAATCTTTATCGCTCACGAAGCGGCGAATCGCGCTGCACCACGAATTATGCTTGCCGATGAAGTCGGTTTAGGTAAAACGATTGAAGCGGGTTTAATTATTCATCATCGTTTGATTAATAATTTGAGCAAACGCATTTTGATTATCGTGCCAGAAAGTTTGTTGCATCAATGGCTGGTTGAAATGTTGCGCCGCTTTAATTTGAAATTCAGTATTTTTGATGAAATGCGTTGTTTAAGCGAAATCGGCGATGATGGCATGGAAGAAGACGAAGCCGATTTATACAATCAAGCGAATCCATTTTTATCTGAGCAGTTAGTTTTGTGCAGCCAATCATTTTTTTCAAATTATTCAAATCGACAAGAACAGGGATTAGACGCGGGTTGGGATATGGTAATTGTCGATGAAGCCCATCATTTAGAATGGTCAGAACACGCACCAAGTAGTGATTATTTGTTTGTGGAACAATTAGGACAAATTTCGCCCAGTTTAATTTTATTGACCGCAACACCTGAACAACTTGGAAAAGAAAGTCATTTTGCGCGTTTGCGATTGTTAGACCCAGACCGTTTTTATAGTTTTGCATCGTTTTTGGAAGAAGAAAAATCATTTGAACCTGTGGCAAATGCTGCGAAATCATTGCTTGCAGATAAACCTTTAAGCAACGAAGAACAACAAGCATTAGCCGTTTTATTGAAAGACGATAATGTTGCTAAAACGTTGGCGAATTTGAATGATGTGGAAAAATCTGCTGCCGCACGTCAATCGTTAATCAACATTTTGCTCGACCATCACGGCACGGGACGAATTTTATTTAGAAATTCACGCCAAACTGTGCAAGGTTTTCCAGAGCGTGAATACTTTGGTTATCCGTTGAATGGCGCGGCTGACGAAACAAATTTTCAAAACGATGCACGTTATTTGTGGCTGGTTGAAAAAGTGAAACAACTTGCGGGCAAAAAAGCATTATTGATTTGCAAACACGCGCAAACTGCAATGGATTTAGAAGAAACATTAAAAATGAAAGCGGGAATTGCGTCAGCGGTGTTTCATGAACACATGACAATTATTGAACGTGACCGCGCAGCAGCTTATTTTGCCGACGAAGAAAGTAGCGCACGCTTGTTAATTTGTTCTGAAATTGGCAGTGAAGGACGCAATTTCCAGTTTTTACAGCATCTGATTTTATGGGATTTACCGCAAAATCCTGATTTATTACAACAACGCATCGGACGTTTAGACCGAATCGGACAAAAACACGTTATTCAAATTCATGTCCCCTATTTAGAAAATACTGAACAAGCGGTTTTATATCGTTGGTACGATGAAGGCTTGAATGCGTTTCGGGCGAATAATTCTGCCGCGCAACAAGTCTCTGATACGTTGCACGATGAGTTACAAATTCTTTTGGTAAATAACGACGCTGAAAAAATTGGTTTATTTATCGAAAAAACACACGCTTTAAGCATCGAAGTTGAAGCTGAATTAAACAACGGACGCGATCAACTTCTGGAGCTAAATTCTTGCCGTAAAGAAATCGCCGATGACTTCATTGCTGAATTATTTGATTACGAAAACGAAAACACATTGTGGAATTATATGGAATCCATGTTTGATTGTTACGGCGTGGATACCGAAGAATTTGCCACTGGCTCACATACGTTAACGCCGAGTGAACATTTACGCTGTGAAACGTTTCCGTATTTAAATCAAGAAGATGGTTTGAGTGTCACGGTTTCCCGCACACAAGCATTGGCGCGTGAAGAATTGCAATTTTTAACATGGGAACATCCGTTAGTTGCAGCTTCGATGGATATGGTTTTATCCAGTGAAACAGGAAATGCGACGTTAAGTACCGTGAAACATCCTGATTTAAAAGCGGGACAATTTTTCTTGGAATGTTTATTTGTAGTTGAACATAGTGCGCCAGCGGAATTGCAAATTAACAGATTTTTACCCCCAACTCCGATTCGCGTGTTAATCAATCAATCACGAAAAGATGTGACGACAGATTTTTTGCACGACGATTTACGCGACAGCGGTGTGAATTTTGATAAACACGCAATTACCGTGTTTTTGAACAAACAGCGAACATTGATTTTGAAGTTATTAGAATTTGCAGAACAACAGGCTCAACTTCAAAAAAATACAATTTGTGAACACGCCACTGCGACAATGTTGGAATCATTAACTGCGGAAATAAAACGTTTAGTACGTTTGCAAAAAGTGAATCTGAGTATTAAAAACGATGAAATCGAAGATTTGAAAGATAAAACGCTTTTAATTCATGAAAATATCCAAATCGCACAATTGCGTTTAGACGCGGTAAGATTTGTCATTACACGCTAATTTTAACCTTAACTTTTACCTTAAATCAGAGAGAATTTTATGTCTATAATCAAAACTTATGAAGGTCATTTTTCAGTACAAGGTGGCAAATTTTGCATCGTGTCTTCACGTTTCAATAGCTTTATCGTTGAACAATTAGAAAATGGTGCAATCGACGCACTTGTTCGTCATGGCGCAAACAAAGACGACTTACATTTAGTTAAAGTCCCAGGTGCATTTGAATTACCGATGGTGGTGCAACGCATCGCAGCAAGTAAAAAATACGATGCCATTATTGCGTTAGGTGCCGTAATTCGCGGTGGTACACCGCATTTTGAATATGTTGCGGGTGAATGTGTAAAAGGATTGGCACAAATTTCATTGCAATACGATGTGCCAGTTAGTTTTGGCGTTTTAACCGTTGATAGTATTGAACAAGCTATTGAACGTGCTGGCACAAAAGCAGGCAATAAAGGTGCAGAAGCCGCATTATCAGCCATTGAAATGGTCAGCTTATTTAAAAATCTGGAACTATCATGAGCAATCCAAAAAGTTATGCTCGTCAAGCAGCCACACAAGCCTTGTATCAATGGCAAATTACGGGACAAAATCTGAATTTAATTGAGCAGTATTTTATTGATGAACAGTATTTTGTTGATGGCGAAAAAATTGATAAAAATTATTTTTCTGAACTTTTTCATGGGGTGCCGCAAGACTTAATTGCGATTGACGCACTATTAAGTGAATTTGTTGATCGTGAAGTCGATGCTGTTGATCCCGTGGAACGTGCCGTTTTACGATTGGGTACTTACGAGTTAATTCACTGCCTCGACACGCCATATAAAGTAATTATTAACGAATCAATCAATATTGCGAAACATTTTGGTGCTGATGGCAGCCATCGTTACGTTAATGGAATTTTAGATAAAGTCGCCCAAAAACAACGTAGCGAAGAATTAAGCAATAAACGAAGTAAATCAGAATAAAAAGTCTGATTCCCTTCTTCAACCGAGAGCGTAAAAATGACCATAGATTATACAGATACTCAGCAAGTGTCAGCGTTGACTGCATTGAAAGTTTCAGAGTTACCATTTAATCAAGTGCCAGTAGATAGCATTACTGCGATTAGCGTCCGTTCTATTTCAGGATTGCCGATTGAAAAACTCAGCACAGAACAATTTGATGCGCTCACGGTTGACCAAGTTGCAACACTCTCTTATGCACAAGTTGGCAAAATGACCAGCACACAAATTCGCATTATGAGTAGTGATACTCTTACCTCAATCAAAGCGAATGCGATTTCAGCGTTAAATGTTAAATATCTACCTTCTGACACGGTGACGGAATTATTACCAACACAAATTAGAAGTCTCACATCATCGCAAATTCAATCATTAACAACTGCACAGCTTTCTGCGTTAACAGATACGCAAATCCAAGCATTGACTTCCCTGCAAATTGCCGCGTTCAAATCCACACAATTAAAAAGTTTGGCAGCCGAAGATATTGCCGCGATTGATTTAAATTCATTAAGCGGTTTAAACCTTAAAAATATCTCCTATTTAACGACCGAGCAAACACGCGCATTTACACCTGAACAAGCCATTAAATTTACAGCAATACAACTTGGTGCATTTAAATCATTACAAATCGCTGCGCTTACCGATGATGCAATTTTAGCAATCGCCCCCTCTGCTATCGGTGGATTTAATAAAACAAATATTGCGGGATTACCTGTTCAATTATTAACCAGCCAACAAATCAATTATTTAGCGACAAGTCAAATCGTATTATTAACGACGGCGCAAATTCAAGCATTTACGTCAGAACAAACACAATCTTTTTCAGCCTCACAAGTCTGTGCTTTAAAAAATACACAAGTACCCTATTTAGAAACCGAAGCACTTGCTGCGTTGCCTATTGATGCAATTTCAGGTTTTACGACAAAAAACATTGGTGCAATAACCACGTTACAAATTAGCGCATTAACTAGCGATCAGATTGCTCAATTTAATGCAACACAAGCTAATGTTCTCACCTCAACTCAAGTAATTACGTTGGGTAATGTCGATTTATTGGGCAATTTGTCTGCCTCTGCCATTAAAGGTTTAATTAAAACAGTTCCTCAAATCGATGTAACTGATTTAATTCCTAACCAAGTGAGCGCATTAACAACCAAACAAATAATGCAATTAACCACAACGCAACTTCATCAATTAAGCGATGAAAATATCGCGGCACTTCAAGCAACACAAGTCGCTGCACTTACATCTGACCAAGTCGCTTCTTTAACTGAAACTGGATTAGCGAAATTAGCACCAGCAACAATATCGAATTTGAAACTGCAAGGATTATCAACTTCAAAAATTAATGTATTAACGTCTGATCAATTTGCAAGAATGACATCTACTCAAATCGCTACATTAAATTCCGCACAAATTATGCAATTAACTCATGATCAATTCAGTGAATTAAGTGCTTACGCATTAAAAGGTTTAAGCGCAGGCAACATTCCTAATTTAGATCCATTACTCATGCCAGTAATGACTCTCGCACAATTATCACAATTTAGTACATATCAATTAGAAGCCTTCACACCTACGCAAGTTGATAGCATGACGCAAGTTGATTATGACTGGCTGACAAATAATCAATACAGCGTATTAGATCAAGGTTCGCATGGCATTGAAACATCATTGATTGTTACCGCGCCAAGTGGCATATCTACTTTTATTTTAAGTGGTGTAGGAAATCAAACTATCAGTGGTGGTTCTGGTAACGACTCATTATTTGGTGGAAATAATAACGATAATATCAGTGGCAGTGCGGGAAATGATTCTATCGACGGCGGTTCTGGAAATGACTTACTAAATGGTGGCGATGGAAACGATACAATTTATGGTGGTACAGGCGTTGATACGATGATTGGTGGCGTGGGAAATGACATATTCGTTTTGGCTTATGATTCAGTAGCGGTAAATGTTGATGTGGTCGTGGGAACATTTGATGGCAGTTCAGCCGATAAAATCGACACATTGGTTTTGATTGATGCCGTTGTCACATCAAAAGTTATTCCAGCAGGAATAAATTCTACAGAATTAAATATGACAGCACTAAATACGCTACTTAACAGCACATCAGGTGTAGCAGGAATAAGATTTCCAGGTGGAGTGACAACAGTAGCCGCTACCGCTTTTTCAACTACAGATAACAAATCATTTATTGCCGTAGACGTAGACCGAAATGGGATATTTACGACCACCGATTACATGATTGAAGTCACAGGTTCGACGATAACGAATCTCACAGCTTCATCATTTATTTAAACAGATACTCCAGCCCCTTTTTTTAAAAGGGGATTTCCTTATTTTAAAGGCATTGGTGCATAAATAAAAACATTTTAAATCAAAATAGTTGGTAACTACTCAGCCCCTTGCAAAAATCCGAGAATTCAAGCACATTATCGAGTATGAAAAACCTCTCTGATTTGACTCATGCAGATAAAGACAAGCTGATTACTGATTTGTACGAGCTTGTGGCTGAGTTACGTCTGA
>CAINDC010000067.1 GCA_903847275.1 uncultured Pseudomonadota bacterium | reverse complement strand
TCGGTGCGCGTCTATTCTTTCGGATTCGCAGCTACCTCTCGTCGGCTAAAAAACAAGGTCACAATATGCTCGAGGCGTTAACTTCGTCTTTTCGTGGATGCCCTTTGATTTTGGTGGGGGGCTGAGTAGTTACAAAAAATTACGCTAACCGATACACGTACAATTAAAAACTATAATACAATGCACAGATTACAATTTTTACCGAGTGAGCAATCATGACAGAACTTATGAGCAGTGGCATAGAATTGATGTTTGCAGGCATGGGCATTGTGTTTTTATTTTTAACCATGCTAGTTATCGTGATTAACGTAATGTCAAAATTGATACAGCGTTATTTTCCCGAAGAACCAGTGTCCAACATCAGTATTCCTGTTGCCCAAAATACCGCAACGGATACAAACTATATCGCAGCGATTACCGCTGCAATACACCAATATCGTAGTACGCACTAAAAAATTAACCCACTTTTCAACCCTGCCAATCAAACGCTGAACAGTTATTTAAAATAATAACTACATAGCAAAATAGGAGAGATATAAGAATGGCTACTAACATCAAAAAATTAGGCATCACCGAAGTTGTTTTGCGGGACGCTCATCAGTCTATTTTAGCGACACGCATTCGCACTGAAGATATGTTGCCGATTTGCGCTCAATTAGATGAAATCGGTTACTGGTCTATTGAATCATGGGGCGGCGCGACGTTTGATGCGTGCATTCGGTATTTGGGCGAAGATCCGTGGGAAAGATTGCGTACTTTAAAAGCCGCTATGCCAAAAACGCCGCAACAAATGCTATTACGCGGTCAAAATTTGCTCGGTTATCGTCATTATGCTGATGACGTAGTTGATAAATTTATCGAACGTTGTGCGGTCAATGGCATTGACGTATTTCGTATTTTCGATGCAATGAATGATATGCGTAACATTGAACATTCGATTAAAGCAGTTAAAAATACAGGCAAACACGCGCAAGGCACAATTTCTTACACAACTAGCCCAGTTCATACGTTAAAAACATGGTTGGATTTAGCGAAAACTATCGAAGATATTGGCGCAGATTCAATTTGCATAAAAGACATGGCGGGTTTATTGAAACCGTATGAAGCCTTTGAACTCGTGTCAAAATTGAAAAAAAGCACGTCAATTCCGATTCATTTACATTGTCACGCAACAACAGGTTTAAGCGTAGCAACGTTAATTAAAGCGGTTGAAGCAGGCGTGGATAATGTTGATACAGCTATTTCTTCTTTGAGTATGACTTACGGTCATAGTCCCACAGAAACGATTGTTGCCAGTTTAGAAGGTGAAAAACGCGCCACAGGTTTGGACTTATTAAAACTCGAAGACATCGCGCATTATTTCCGTGATGTGCGTAAAAAATACGCGCAATATGAAGGCGGTTTGAAAGGCGTTGATGGTCGTATTTTAGTGTCACAAGTGCCTGGTGGAATGTTGACGAATATGGAAAGTCAGCTCAAAGAACAAGGCGCGGCAGATAAGTTCGACGAAGTAATGAAAGAAATTCCGCGTGTGCGTGAAGATTTAGGTTTCATTCCGTTAGTTACACCAACTTCACAAATTGTCGGTACACAAGCAGTGATGAATGTCATGAATGGTGAGCGTTATAAATCGATTACCAAAGAAACTGCCGCTGTTTTAAAAGGCGAATATGGCGTGACACCTGCACCTGTGAATGTTGAATTGCAGGCGAAAGTATTAAATGGCGCACAACCCATTACTTGTCGTCCCGCCGATTTAATCGATGCAGAAATGGACAAATTGATTGCCGACGTGCAAGAAAAAGCCAAAGCGGAAAACGTCACGCTTGGTAAAAATATCGAAGAAGACGCTTTAATCAACGGCTTATTCGCACAAATTGGTTGGAAATTTTTAACAAATCGTAATAATCCAAGCGCGTTTGAACCGAAACCTGATGCCGAAGCGTTTGCAGCGGCGAATACACCGAAAAAAGACGCTGGCATTGAAACGTACACAGTCAATGTCGATGGCAAAAACTTCAATGTAGCGGTTGCTGTCGGCGGAACAGCGTTAAACATTCAACCAGTTATTTCAACTGCTGCACCACTAGCGGCTGTCGCTGGAAGTGGTGCAACGATTGAAGCTCCAATGGCTGGTAACATTTTAAAAATTCTTGTTCACGCAGGTAGCGAAGTCAAAGAAGGCGATGTAGTTGTGTTAATGGAAGCAATGAAAATGGAAACCGAAGTGCGCTCTAAATTCGCTGGCGTAGTTAGCGCAATTCATGTCAAAGAAGGCAACGCCATTTCTGGTGGCACAGTGTTAGTTTCGCTTTAAACAAAGGGTTGTTATGGAAAATTTGACTTCATTATGGCAAAGCACTGGTATTTACAACTTCACCACTGGGCAAGCGTTTATGATGCTCGTGGGCTTTTTGTTGTTGTTTTTAGCGATTAAAAAAGGCTTTGAACCGTTGTTATTATTGCCGATTGGATTTGGGGCGATTTTAAGCAACATTCCTGTCGCAGGCATTGCTGAAGAAGGCGGGATTCTGCACTTCTTGTATTACGGCATTAAACTTGGCATTTTCCCGTTGTTAATTTTTATGGGCGTAGGTGCAATGACGGATTTTGGCCCGATGTTGGCGAATCCTAAAACGTTACTCCTCGGAGCTGCGGCACAAGTCGGAATTTTTGCGTCGTTAATTGGTGCATTGGCGTTAAATGTGATTCCAGGTTTGGAGTTTTCACTCAAAGATGCGGCAGCGATTGGAATTATTGGTGGTGCAGATGGTCCAACGGCGATTTATGTGGCATCGAAACTTGCGCCTGATTTATTGGGTGCAATTGCTGTTGCCGCTTATTCATATATGGCGTTAGTGCCGTTGATTCAACCACCAATTATGCGGGCATTAACTACCGAAGCTGAACGAAAAATTGAAATGCAACAACTCCGTCACGTCAGCAAAACCGAAAAAATTATTTTTCCGTTGACGCTATTGTTGTTGTCGATTTTGTTATTGCCTTCTGCAACGCCATTAGTCGGTATGTTTGCATTTGGTAATTTAATGAATGCGTGCGGTGTTGTCGATCGTTTGAGCCAAACCGCACAAAATGAGTTAATTAACATTGTGACAATTTTCTTAGGATTGGCGGTTGGTTCAAAACTCAGTGCCGAAGCGTTTTTACAAGTTAAAACACTAGGAATTTTAGCGTTAGGTGCAGTAGCGTTTGCGATTGGTACCGCGTCGGGCGTTATGATGGCGAAATTGATGAATCGTTTTAGCGATACGCCGATTAACCCTTTGATTGGTGCAGCGGGTGTTTCGGCTGTTCCGATGGCGGCACGAGTCGCAAATAAAATCGGTTTAGAAAGTAATCCACATAATTTCTTATTGATGCACGCGATGGGACCCAATGTTGCTGGTGTTATTGGTTCAGCAGTCGCAGCAGGTGTGTTATTGAGTTTGATTAAGTAATTTTTGCCAAAACAAAAAAAGGCGCAAGGTAAATTTACCTTGCGCCTTTTCATCGCCTGAATTTTTTAAGGCAACTGATTCAATTCCGATACTTTGTCGTAATCCACACCGATACTGACGATAAAACTACTCGCTTCTTCAATGTTCATTTGTGATTTAATCACTCTGCTTTTATCCACAATCACTGTAAAACCTGACGTTGGATTTGGTGAAGTAGGGATAAACAACACATATTTACCTTCAAAACGGTTGGTCACATACGCGGGAACCCAAATACCTTCTTTGGGATATTCGACGTAAACAACTTCTTTAGCAAACTGTTTATCACTGCTCGAAAACATATTGATTACTTTTTTAAGTACGCGATAAATCGTATTTAAAAACGGAATTTTTTCAATCGCGGTGTCAATCAACGTAATAAACCAAACCCGCCCTTCTTCGGCTAATTTATTTCCAATCGAAACCAAAACCACAAAACTCAAAGTCAAAAACAAAATCGTGTAAATTGTATTGTCTGCGTAACTGTAGACAAAGCGCACCATGTCTGCGAGTAAATCTTTTGTAAAAAACAAAATTTTAATCACAAGTGCAATCGGAATAACGGCAAAAATTCCGATTAAAAAATTGTTGAAAAGTTTTTTTATTTTTTCTTTCATAACGCTATCCTTCCTCATAGTGACGTGAAATAACATCATTCGCCTAAACGCTGAATTGGAAAAGTACATTGAAAACAACTGCCCTTTCCTAATTCGCTGCGAATAATGAGGTGTGCATCATGCCGCATTAAAACGTGTTTCACAATCGCTAACCCTAAGCCTGTGCCATTTACTTTTTTATCACGTTTGTTTTCAACACGATAAAAACGTTCTGTAACACGCGAAATATCTGCCACTGAAATTCCTTCACCTTGATCGATAACATCAAGTAAAAGCGCGTCTGAAGTTTGATACCAATGAAGTTTTATAAGAGTATCTTCAGGCGAATACTTCAAGGCATTCCCCAATAAATTCGTAAATGCACTGCGTAATTCATGCTCTTCACCGACTAATTTAGCATCAGAATCTAACGTGAGTTCAATTCGCCCATCACCAAGCAATGCCTCATGTTCATGACAAATTTGCATGAGTAAATCAGGAACATTGATAACTTCGTGTTTTTTACTTTTGGTTTCTAAATGCGCCAATAACAACAAACCATCGACCAAATACTGCATTCTGTCGGTCTGCCCCAGCATGTTTTTTAGTGAATTTGTAAGGAGCGGTGACATTCCCTCATCAACATCTTGCAATGTTTCCAAATACCCTTTAATAACCGTTAAAGGTGTGCGAAGTTCGTGCGACACATTTGCCACAAAATCTTTTCGCATTCGTTCCATTTGTTTTAATTGTGTCACGTCTTGTGCTAATAACAACCTCAAACCCGCACCATACTTGATAATTCTAACGGCTAAAGTGATTTTATTATTTATTGGTGACGGTAAAATAACGGGTTCGTCATATTGCTTGGATTTTAAATACTGAATAAATTCGGGAAAACGAATTAAATTTGGAATGCGCTGCCCTTTGTCAGATTGCTTTAAACCTAAAACATCACGGGCAGCTTTATTTGCCCATTCAATTTCATCGGTCGCATTTAATACCACCGCAGCATCAGGCAACGCTTCCGTTGATTCTCGAAATTGATCAACCATTTTGCTGAGTTTCTTTTTACGGCGTTTATTGTTTTTTCGGATTCGATAAACGTGATAATAAATTTCTTCCCACACACCTGTTGTTTTTGGATAGATATTTTGTCTCCCCATACGCAACCATTTTTCAAAACGATGGATTTGATACAAATGGCGGCACAACAAAAAAATCATCAATACTAAAAGTAGAGGTAAAAATAATTTTGTAAATAGACCAATCACACAAACTGCAAAAAACAACAATAAGAAAGTAATAATTTCGCGTTGCCAAATTGCCATTCGTTAACTCCGTTACTGCGTGACCGAAAAACGATAGCCAAACCCGCGTACAGTTTGGACTAATTCTTCACGCCCATAAGTTTCTAAAATTTTGCGTAAACGGCGAATATGAACATCAACCGTTCGTTCTTCAATGTACACGCTACGCCCCCAAACTTGGTCGAGTAATTGCGTGCGATTGAATACTTTATCAGGGTGTGTCATGAAAAACTGCATCAAACGAAATTCAGTTGGACTGACTTCAACTAACTTATCGCCAATTGTAAGACGATGCTGTTCAGTATCAAGAATTAAATCACCTACAATAACTTGTGGTGACCATTGGTGCTTGCTACTGCGACGAAGCACTGCACGTAATCGCGCCACCAATTCACGTGGTGAAAACGGTTTAGTCATGTAATCGTCAACACCACAGCCAAATCCACGAATTTTGTCTTCTTCTTCGCCGCGTGCGGTGAGCAAAATAATAGGCAATTCTTGATAAATTTGTTCTTTCCGCAAACGTCGCGCCCATTCCACACCGCTAACATTTGGTAACATCCAATCTAATAAAATTAAATCAGGTAATGTATCATTCAAAAAACGTTGCGCGTCTTCAGTATTCGATGCTGCTTTCACAATAAAACCAGCTTGTTCTAATACAACGACTAGCATTTCTCTGATGGCATCTTCATCTTCAACAACGAGAATTATAAAATTAGGCATATTTAAAAGTAAAAAATAAAAAAATAAAAAAGCTTCAAAACAATTTTTATATTTTGAAATTGCGAATCACAACCGCTAAATTCTGTGATTGTTCTTCGAGTGATTCAGCGGCAGCTGCTGATTGCTCAACTAATGCCGCGTTTTGTTGTGTAACATTATCCATTTGGTTAATCGCCTGATTGACTTGAATAATGTCCGAATTTTGTTCCGCAGATGCGTCGCTGATTTCGCTCATTATCTGCGTGACACCTTGAATCGAATCAATGATTTTATTCATGGTTTGTCCTGCTTGTTCTACTAATTGACCACCGTTATTTACTTGCGTCACAGAATCGGCAATCAATTTTTTAATTTCAGCAGCCGCCAATGCCGCACGTTGCGCTAAATTACGAACTTCCACCGCCACGACCGCAAAACCATTGCCTTGTTCACCAGCGCGAGCCGCTTCAACGGCGGCATTCAATGCCAAAATGTTAGTTTGAAAAGCAATATCGTCAATCACCGCAATAATGTCTTCAATGCGTCGTGACGATTGATTGATGCCTTCCATCATTTCAATCACATTTTCAACGACTTTACCGCCTTCCATTGCGATACTCACCGAATTAGTCACCAGCTCATTTGCTTGTTTAGCATTACCGACATTATTTTTTACGGCTTGCGTGAGTTGTTCCATACTCGCAGCGGTTTCTTGCAAACGTGCTGCCTGCATTTCAGTTCTATGTGATAAATCATTATTACCTGATGCAATTTCTTTTGAACCGCTGTAAATACTGTCCGTCGAGCTTCGGATTTGCTCAATCATTAATTTGAGTTTTTCAACGGTCATGTTGGTGTCGTTTTTAAGTTTTCCAAACGTTCCTTCATATTCCGTTTCGATTGTTTTGGTTAAATCGCCTTGTGAAATCGCAAATAAGACTTCAGCAATATCATTTAAACCTGCCTCACAAGTGTTTAATAATTGATTTAAACCTTGCGTTAAATCGAGTAAAAAGTCTTCTTTACCTTCTAAATTAAAGCGTTGTGAAAAGTCGCCGCGACTCGCTGCTTTAACAATTTCAGCTACTTCTTGTTCAACAACTGTTTCTGCTGTGCAATCGTACCATTCGGCAACCGTGCCTAAACGTTCACCACGTTCATTTAATATCGGACTAGCAACAATCGTCATCGTTCGACTACCCAATTTTGCATACGAAAAAACACTGTCTGTAAGCGAGTTCAGTAATTCCATTTGATGCACAGAATTTTGGTGAAACCGATCGATATTTAATCCAATCAAATTTTCAACATCAAAATACGGTTCTTTGCCTTCAATTTCAGAGGCGTATTGCTGCAATATCTTCTTTGCCGCATCATTCAAATAAACTAAATTTCGATTATTATCCGCCATCATAATTCCTTTACTGGCGTTATCTAATCCAATTTTAATACGCAAAATTTCCGCAGCGGCTTGTCTTTCTTCCGTTCGACGAACCAGCAATTTTTGCTGCATATTTTTAATCGAATACAACAAACTGTCTTTATCATCTTTACGAAGTTTAATTTCACGGGACAAATGACCGTCAGCGATTTCTTTGGCAATGCCTTTCGCGTGATATGGGTCAATACCTAATTGTTTACTCAAATAATAACTAAGTAACAACGCAATCGTAACCGCCAAACTAATAATCACCGAAGCCATTAGCCACAACGTATTTCGCATTTTATGCGTGTCATCAAAAATGTTTTGAATGCTGGCTTTTGCACCATTTGACTCGCTATTTCTAAGCCTAATCATTTGCGATGATAATTTGCTAGCGGCGTGATCAAAATCGCCCATAATTTGATTACCTGCTTCTGAACCTTCGTTCAAATAGGCTTCTGTCATACGTTTACCATCGACATAAAATGCGTCAAAACTCATTTCAAGTGTATCAATCGCTTTTAATTTGACCGTATCGTTTGTGGCAAATTGTCTATATTGTTCTAACCCATGCTTGAAATCTTCACGCGAGCGATCTGCATCAACATAAGCAGCTGGATCGTGAGTGGCTGAAACATTGTTTAGAAATTGCTGCACTTGCACAATGTCACGCGCCATTTGCCCTGACAATAATGCGTTTGGTAAAAAGACATCTTTAATTTTTTGCAAATCTTGTTCGGTTCGGGCGTAGTTAACCAACGTGGAGATAATTAAAATTATCATTAAACCAATGATGGCAAAAAAACCTAATATAATTTTTGATTTGAAGCTGACTCTATTAGCTTTCATTTTTAATTATCACTCGCTAGCGACGACGACATAACTCATCCAAATAAACACAAAATTAAAAGCACAAATACCGATTGCTGTATAAATCATTCTAACAACCGTTTTATGACTGTTTGATGACAGGGTGGCGTGCGTTTTTGTTTATGAATGAAATGGAAATGAATGTGCCATTGAGTGGCACTTTTGGAAATTAAACCCACCAGTGCAAAATTAGTTGCATTGATGGGTCTAAAGTTTTGATTGGTAATTTTTAACGCACCATGAATAAACTATAAGCCACTTCACCCGCGATTTTACTTTTCAATAACTGCCAACTGTCGGGTAATTCAAGTTTTAAAGTTGTTTCGGTTTCGATATAAATTTTCGCATAAGGCGCAAGCCACAAATTCTTTTCAAGTAATTCACAACTTTGCACCACCAAATCTAACCCAAATGGTGGATCAATAAAAATCACGTCAAATTGGTTTGGCGGTGTTTTTGCCAAATATGCCAACGTGTCGGATTGCACCATGTGAACGTTTGTCGCATCTAATTTTTGGGCATTGGCTTTCAATGCGGTACACGCTGCCAAATTATTTTCGATTTGTAACACATTTTTTGCACCGCGTGATGCGGCTTCAAAACTTAATGCGCCACTGCCTGCAAATAAATCCAAACACCGACTGTTAAAAATATCGGCTTGTAGCCAATTAAATAACGTTTCTCGTACTCGATTTGGCGTAGGACGTAAACCGTCTGCATCGAGAACATCAATTTGCCGACTGCGCCATTGTCCGCCGATAATTTTTAACGTGCCGCGTTTTGAAGATACGTTTTGATTCGCTTTATTCAACCGAAAACTCCCGCATCATACCCATATCTTCGTGTTCTAAATTATGGCAGTGGTACAAAAATAAACCTTTGAAATCTTGGAATGGCTTGATAATTTTTACCCGTTCCATCGGCATCACAAGAACCACATCTTTTAAACCGCTATCGATAAAGCCTTCTCGAACCGTATCATAAGCAGTCGAATCACCACTAAAACTACGACTGACTGTTTGAAATTGTTGACCGTGTAAATGAATTGGATGCGCCATTGATAAATCCATCATGCCCCCACCCATTCCTCTACCCATGCCACCACGTTTCATTTCGCCACTTTCGTGTTTCGCACCCTCGTCCATTTTCATTCCACCTGCACCATGTGCGTGGAAAATTTCAATTTGTTGAATGCTACCCACTTTTACACGTTCAAAAGGCAACGGATTATTAAACGAATACGGCGCACCATTAAGCAACATCGACATTGGGGCTTCGGAAATACCAATCGGTAATGGATTATTTGGATTCGCCGTATCACTGATTTCGTAACGTTTAAATTTCGACAATTGCATCGGCAATTTATGCGTTTCGCTGACTTTTTTCGTAACACGAATTCGGCAAATTGGATATTCGCTACCTACAGGAATCACGCCTTTATTCATTCCCATGCCCATTTTTGGCAATACACCTGCAAATGCCAAACTTTTCAACGTCAATTCCGAACCTTCATTACGACCACTAAAATCTGCCCAAATGTCCAAACGTTCACCTGGTGCAAGCATCACATACGATTTCACTTCGGGTTGTTCAAGCAAACCACCATCTACACCAATTACCGTAACGGGCATTCCGTCATCCCACGCTAATTTGTAAATGCGCGATGTTGAACCATTCATTACGCGTAAACGATAAGCACGACTCGACACATCAAAATGCGCGTTCGGACGACCATTTACCAAAATTTTATCGCCTGTGAATCCTGTCATTTTGCTATGCATCATTGATGAATAAACGAGCTGATTATCACTGTCGAACTGTTTATCTTGAATTACCAGTGGTATTTCAAATTCACCCGATGGTAAATCCAACGCAGCCTCTTCATCATCATTAACGATTAATGCCCCCGCCAATCCGAAATAAACCTGCTTTCCAGTCACACCGTGTTGATGCGTGTGATAAATGTTCATGCCTGCACGATTAACGACTTCAAATTCATAAACCAACGTTTCACCTGGATCAATAAAATACATCGGATGTCCATCCATTACTTGCGGAACGTGCAATCCGTGCCAATGTGTGACGCTAGGTTGTGACAACCCGTTGTGCAAGTTAATACGAACTTTTTGCCCTTTTTGAAAGCGAATAATGTCACCCAAATAAGAATTTGGCAGACTGGTCAAAGTCTCTTTTGGACCTTTAATTAACCGTGCTGTGTATTGCAACATATTGGTTTTGCTACCATCTAAAATTTGAATGGCATTCGGTTTACAAAATAAATCCAACTCAACATCGGCGTGAAAATTTGGTGAGGCTTTATTAGGTGTGATTTTAGGCATCGTCATTTCGTCCGTATGCCGATTGTGCATTCCCATACCTTCCATCGCACGCGCTAAATTTGGCACGGCAGTAAGCCCCAATAAACCTAAACTTGATTGTCCCAAAAAACGACGGCGGGATTCATTAAATGTAGTCATAAAATTTCCTCAGACGAAAAAAAGTGCGACAAACTGTCGCGTTCGGTTTTGAGTTTAGGTCAGAAGTTAAGCGTATTCAAGTTAAATTCACGCGCTATCAATACAAATCTACTGGATCAACATCAAGTGACCAACGTACTTTTGCCGCCAATTTTAGCGTCGAAATTTGTGGTACAAGTTGACGCAACAAATGATGCAACGCGGTACGATTTTCGTGTTGAAAGAGTAATTGAAAACGATATTGCCCTGCCCTTCGCGCCATTGGTGCAGGAATTGCCCCTAAAATTTGTACATTCTGCTCGTTTAAACTTTGCGCCAATTCTGCTACGGCTTGTAAAAACGTTTGTGGCAATTCTTCATTTTCATGATGAGCGCGAAGTAATGCCTGATAACTAAACGGCGGCAGGCAAGCCATTTCACGTTCTGCCAAAGCCAATGCCGCAAACTTCGAGTAACCATCACGCAATAATTCTGTCAAAAGTGGATGTTCTGGTTGGCGTGTTTGTAATAAGACTTTGCCTTGTTTAAGTTCGCGTCCCGCTCGCCCTGAAACTTGTACAATCAATTGCGCTAACTTTTCACCCGAATGAAAATCGGTGCTAAACAAACCGCTGTCTACGTCCAAAATTGCAACTAATGTAACGTTCGGAAAATGATGACCTTTCGCCAACAACTGTGTGCCTAAAATAATATCCGCTTCACCGTTATGAATTTGCGCCAGAAAATCATCTAACGCGCCTTTTTTTTGGGTTGAATCACGATCTAAACGCAACACGGTTTTGTTAGAAAATAAGCGCGTCAAAATCGATTCCAGTCTTTCCGTTCCTAATCCTAACGAGTTTAAATCAGACGATTGACAGGCAGGACAATTTGAAATCAATCGATGTTCTGTGCCGCAATGATGACAACGCAATAGATTTTTATTTTTGTGAATCACCAAATTAGCATCGCAATGAACACACCGCGCCACCCAACCGCAACCGTCACAAATCAACGTCGGCGCAAAACCACGTCGATTTAAAAACAATAAAACTTGCTCATTTTTCGCCAAAGTTACTGTGATTTCTTCGAGTAACTTTACTGATAAACCACCTTGTAATTTTTGCTGTCGAATATCAATAATTTGCACTAACGGCGGTAACGCATTTCCAGCGCGTTCGGGTAATTGCAAATACTGATAACGCTGGTTTTTCACGTTGTACAAACTTTCAAGCGATGGCGTAGCTGACCCCAAAACGACTGGCACATTCGCTAATTTGGCACGCATTACCGCAACATCTCGCGCGGAAAATCGAAAACCTTCTTGTTGTTTAAACGAACTATCATGTTCTTCGTCGAGAATAATTAGCCCGATATTTGGCAACGGTGTAAATAATGCCGAACGAGTACCGAGCAATAACGAACACGCGCCACTTTGCATCAAAAGCCACGCATTTTTGCGTTGAATGTCGGTGAGTTTGGAATGTGAAATGGCAATATGTGTACTGAAACGCGCTTGAAAACGCTGTTGTAATTGCGGTGTCAATGTAATTTCTGGTACGAGAACGAGAACTTGTTGATTACGTTCTAAAACGGTTTGAATCAACTGCATATAGACTTCGGTTTTACCACTGCCTGTGACACCATCGAGAACAAAAACGTTGAATTTGCCAAGCGTTGCGCTAATTTTATCAATCGCGTTTTGTTGCGCTTCGTTGCAAATGAGTTGAATTGTTTTGGTTTCAGATTCAGGAATTTTCGGTAATTTTTTAATCACCGCTTCTTTACCTTGTCGCAATGCCACAGGAAATGCTGCGCTCATTACTTCGCCAATCGGATGATGATAATAACCAGCCACCCAATGCAACAATTTCAAATCGATTTCTGCCAACAAAGGTACGTCGTCAATAATGCGTGTAATGGGTTTTAATTTTTCAATCGGATAATTGCTTTCAAAACTGGTGGCAATTAAAAAACCGATTTTTGAAGTTTTGCCAAACGGCACTTCGAGGCGAACCCCCGCCTTTAGATTTTGCAAATCTTCAGGGGCGAGGTATTCAAAGTGTTGAAAAAATGGAACGGCGGGGATGGCGACTTTTAGAATAAGTGGTTTAATCGTCATCGCCACACGATTCAAATACGTCTATTAAATCAATTTCTAATTCGGGAAATAATTGTGGCACTGCAAAACCGTCTTCTGCGTACATTTTTTTGAGTTGATAAACGTTATGTTCATCAAGAACAAATTGTTCAATAGCTCTATTTTCAGGGAAAACAATCCAGTATTCACGCACGCCAGCTTCTTGATAAAGCGCGTATTTCGTTTCCATTTCTTTTTTGGAATTTCCTTTTGATAGAATTTCAATAATCCAATCGGGCGCACCATTACAGCCTGTTTTATCTAAAAATTCAGGATTACAAATCACGCATAAATCGGGCTGTACAACGGTAAAAACGTCTTTATTTAATAAAACCGATTTTCGACGATCGTACAAACGCACATCGAATGGAGCAAAAAATAAACGGCATTTTTTTCGATAAAAATAGTTCGCTAAAATACGTCCTAAGTCTGTCGAAATAGATTGATGTCGTACATTTGGTGCAGGCGACATTTTCATAATTTTGCCTTTAATTAGCTCCACCATGTCATCAAATTGCCATGTTAAATAATCTGCGTAGCTGTAAGTTTTATTTAAATCGAGTTGTGATAAATCCGTAATTACCGTCATTTTTGAGCCTTTAGTCATGATTCCAAATTTGTACCAAACTCAACGTTGCCAACATTAAAAATGCCAACAATGTCCACACTGGCATACTGAATCCCAACATTGTCCAATCGACTTTTGCACAATCACCCGTGCCAGAAAGCATCAATTTTAATGTGTCCATCAAGGGGAAATGTTCCAACATATATTCCAACGCAGGACTGCATTCTGGTATTTTATCAGGTGGTAAATTTTGAATCCAAATGTGACGCGTCGAAATTGATGCACCGCCTAACGCTGTCAATGCACCAAAAATTGCGTAACGTTTAACGTCTTTTTGAACAGGATTATGCACAACTGCAAGCATGAAAACTAAGCCCGTCAGAAAAATCGCAATGCGTTGTGAAATGCAGAGCGGACAAGGTTCTAAACCTTGATTGAATTGAAAATATGCGCCCATACTAAGTAAAAAAACACAGCCTAAACTCCCCAACAAAAACCAAAATCTTGGTCTTATAATTTTTAAAGCGTTAATTATACCCATTGGTATTCCACCTCATTTCTAAATAATCGACAGCCGTGACTAGGTCCCATGACAACGAGAACGTCACCCGCATTAAGTTCGTGATCGGTCTCACCATTGGTAAAATGTAACTGATCATCTAATTCTTTATCTACTACGCCAATCAAAATCAAATTGTATTTTTCATTTCGCAAATTCAATTTGCTGACCATGATACCTTCCAAATATGAATCGAGCGGGATTTCAATTTGCGCCATATTCAAATCGTGTCGTCCAAAAACGGTGTGATCGAGAATATCGCTAATGTCTGGTTTGGTAAGCATTTCGTGTACTTTTCGCCCACAAATTTCATACGGATCAATGATTTTATTTGCTCCAGCGGCTAATAATTTTCCTTCCGATTCGGAATCGTCCACGATGGCGATAATAATTAAATCTTTATCCATCGCACGGGCTGAAATGGTCAAAAATACATTATCAGAATCTGTCGGATAAAAACAAAAAATGATGTCAACATTTGTACCGATACCCACTGAAGACAAATCATCGTCATTTTTAAAATCAATTATTTGCGTTTCAAAGCCTTTTTCAGAAACAGATGCCGCCTCTGATTCATTTGCCGCAATAAATAAAATGCTGCAATCTTCTTTAGGCAGTCGGCTCATCGCTTCCAACGACATCACGCTATAACCAAACACCACGATACGCTTCATGTTTGAACCTTATTTGAAAAACGGTTTTACAGCGGGTTTTGTCGTTGTACAGCCTGTTCCAAAACATGGTTTTGCCGCTGCATTTGTTACAGCTTGCGTTGCAGTTACTCGTTTAAGTTGATATTGCGATTTATCAATTGCACAGGTTTTATCATCAATTTCGCAGGCTGATTTTACAACCAAATAATAGGTTGATGAATCTTTCGTTAAAGGAATTGCGTAGGCTCCAGAATCACCAATTTGCCCGATTCCACACGAACTACCGTTAATCATTGTGGTCGATTTCAAGTTTTTTGTACTGTCATAAATCAATATTTTCCAATCATTCTGATAACGCACCGCATTGTTACAACTAAACGTTAAATTTGCGTCTTCCGTTCCTGTATCAACTTGATAAATTTGCGTATCAGTAGCAGCGTTAATTTGTCCCGTTTGCAATGTCGCGCCAAGATTCTTTTTCGTTGTGAGCCAATTACGATCAAAAGCATTAGGATCAACGGAGACAGGTGTATCGATTATTGATGGAGTGAGCATAGACTCAATTTCACGACTTAAAATATACGTCGATGTATCAACTTTGCAATTACTGTCTTCTATTTCACAAGCTGATTTCACTGCAACAAAATAACGCATTGAACCTTTATCTTTTAGAATTGTAATTTTATACGCGCCGTTATCACCATCTTTACCCGTGCCACAATCACTTCCATTAATCACATACGGCGTGCCATTTAGGGTTTTGTCGCTGTTATAAACAGATACTTTCCAATCATTATTGAAGCGCGTTGAAGCATCACACGAGAAATTCAAAATCGTATCACTATTGATGCTGCTATCAACGTAATACAAACCAACATCGGTTGTGGATTCAATTTTACTCGTTTTGGAAAGTTCAAGATTTACAGCAGGTGATGATATTTCAATATCTGCGGGTAAATTATTACTATAAGTTTTATCGCCAATTTTTGGTTTATCAGTATCGATATAAAAGGCATCTTTGCCCTCGCAATGAAAATCACCAATATCCACTTTGACGGGAATAACCACAGAATTATTTGAAGGCGCAGCGATTGCTGCTGTTGTAGGATTTAAGTTTTCTAAATCCAGTTTTGTGCCTGTTAACGTGACTTTGATAGCTGGTGCATTTTCAGGTTTATTACTTGGTGAACATTCACCAAGCGTCACACTCGCACTATCTTTTGCGGTGAACGAAGCATCAATAATTTCCGCATTTCCCGTAATGCTACCAAGCATCAATTCAGCTGGCGCAAACGAATCGGGGGTTAAAATTTGGCAAGCCATCGTGCCGATTTGAATTTTTATAGGTTTTTTAGCTTTGACTGTGTTTTTTTCTATCGCAAATATTTCGCTTAAATTCGCATTTTCAACTTTCACTGAAATTGTTGAATTAACATTCAAACCACAGCGTGCAATTTTAAAAGTTGAGTTTGTTGACGTAATGTTATTTTTTGCAGCAGAAAAACTGCCCGTGTAAATTTTCGTCACGTCACGCGCAATGTTGTATTGCGAGGTTTCAACGCTACACGTTTTTTTCGATTGCGAATCACACGCCGATTGAATCGACACAAAATAACGTGGTGAATCTTTTGGTAACGTGAATTTAAAACCGCCTTTGTCATCAACCAACGTCGAACCACAATCGCTACCATTGATAAAACGTGGATAACCATCAGCCACCTTATTTTTGTCGTCATAAACGGTTAATTTCCAGTCATTGGTTTGACGCGCTGCGGCAACGGTACAAGAAAACAATAATGGTAATTCATTTGTTCCTGCGGTATCTGTTGCTGAATAGGTTTCAACAGAATAAATGTTTTTATCTGTCATTGACGAAACTTGTCCTGTTTTGATTGCGCCGAGTGGAATAGAATTCTTCAATTCATCTGCAGTGAGTGTACTCGTGTCTACAAGAATATCTTTCGGAATTGCCCCCAATGTTAATCGGTAATTAGATGTATCACAGCTGAAATTTGTATCTGCTTTTGTATCTTTGTCAGTATAGTGGCGGCGGTGCATAACGTTAGGATATTCCACGCTAGGGAAATCTGCACAAGCTGATTGAACAGCGATGTAATAAGAGGCTACGTCTTTATAACTTTCATTCTGCTCAATATAAAACTGAAATTTATCAGAACAAATATCGGAGTTTATGTAATCGTACCCAGTTATCACTTGATCTGCTTTGTTTGTGTCAGCGTAATGTACCCAAACACTGATATACCACCCCAGCCTACTTAAATCCTTGCTTTGAGGGCATGAAAACTGTAATTCTACATCAGCAATTGGAAATAGATTTTTAGATTCAGGTACATTATTTACTATCTTGAAAAAATCTACTTCTTGTGAATTTCGAATTTGTCCCACTCGGCTACTATTTTCTTTAAAAAGTTTTGGTGGTTTTGTCTCAATATTTTCATAAGGCGTTCCGACATATTCTGGACTAGAAATTCCCCAAGAAACTTGCACCAATCCCAACAAAACAACCGCCACTAAAAATTGATAATTTTTCATATTAATTCGCTCCAAAGATGGGGGCTTTTGTGACAGGTGTTGTGCAACTGCTGTAAAAACACGGGGTCGTTGATATCGGCGTTGTCGAAGTCGTCGGCGTTGTTGGTGTGGTTGGCGTTGTTGGTGTCGGCGTTGGCGTTGGAGCAGTCGAAGTTACTGGCGTTGCATCTTTAGGTGAAAAGTTACTATAAACCGCGCCATTGCTTGTCGAATCTGGTGTGATATAAAACACTTCTTGAGTTTCACATTTAAAATCACCAATGTTCACTTTGATTGGAATAACAACTGAATCGGTTGTTTTATTTGGGTTGAAATTCACTAAATCCAGTTTTGAACCCGTCAGCGTGACTTTTGAATTACTACCACCACACTCACCAAGCGTGATTTTTGTGCTGTCTTTGGCAGTTGCACTTGAATCAATGATTTGCGATGAATCAATCACGCTACCAATAATCACATCTTTTGATGATAATTCTGGCGTTAAAATTCGGCACGCAGTGCTGCCGATTTGTACATTTATTGGTAATTTTGCGAGTTTTGAAGCCACCGCTAAATCCACGTTTTCAGCCTTAATCGAAATGACAGCACCATTATTCAAACCACAATTTGTTAATTTCAAATCTGCGCTTGTGGCATCAATTTTTTTGCTCGCTAATTTGCCCGAATAAACTTTATCAACGTCACGCAAAATGCTGTATTCCGCCGTATCAACCGCACAATCTTTTTTAGTCGATGACGCGCACGCCGATTCCACCGCTAAATAATAACGTTGTGAACCTTTTGGTAATTTGAAACTGTAACCGCCTTTGTCGCCAATAAATACCGAACCGCACGAACTTCCGTTAATCAATGTTGAACTGACTAAACCGTTCGCGTCGTTATAAATGCTCACTTTCCAATCGTTCGTTTGTCGTGCTGCCAAAGCCGAACAAGTGAACAATAATGGCACGTCAGTTGTGCCGTCGCTATCGACAACGTAAATATCCATATCATCAATTGAAGTGATTTGTCCCGATTGTTCTAAACCGAGGTTTTTTTGTTCTTTCGACGCAATATCTTCAAGGCGTTTAATTTCGTTGTCGGGATTGTCTTTTATCGTGTAAATGCCGACGTTGTAATTATCTTTGCACGCCGAATCAAAACGTTTGCCTAAGTTTTCAGCTGTATTCGCCGCAAGAATGTTGGCGTTGACAGTGTCATTTAAGAATTTGATTGCATCGTCTACAGCTTTTAATGCGTCGGTTAATTTTGTTTTCGCTTCGTCATATTTTGCCTTTGCATCTGTGAAAACCTTATCAGCGGCAGTTTTAACGTTATCAGCTTTTTTCTTTGCATTTTCTGCGGCGGTTTTGGCATTGTCTTCAGTGATTTTTGCACCATCTGTTCCAGTTGTCCCAGTTCCAGTATCGTTACCTGTTTTTCTAGTATTTGCAGCCGAAATAGCAGTTTGTGCAGCGGTAATATCTGCATCAACTCGTGGATTCCCAGCTCTCGCAGTCTTAAGATCTTCCTGAGCGTCACCTAATGCTTTATCTGCCGCTGTTGCCGCTGTTGCTGCTTGAGTAGCATTAGTTGTTGCAATAGCAAGGGCTGCATCGGCAGCTTCAATGTTTGCCGCAATAGTTGGATTTTTTGTTGCGATTTCTGCATCAAGCACAACTGACCAAGTATAAATTGAGTATTGCATTGCAGAACCAGCAATCCCAATCGCCTTGGTTGCCGACATTGCAGCAGATATATTTGTTGCGGGTGTTAAGGTGATTGAAGCAAGGCTTGAAATGTCAGTTGTAAATGCAAGCGCATCGATCAGTTTTTGAATGTTTGCATTTGAATTGATATATGAAAATGAAGGGGAAAAAATTGAATCTAAATTATTAGAAGCATTAGTCAGAAGATTTTTTATTTCCTCAGTAGAGGCTTCTAAATTCTTAACTTTGGTAATTTCACTTTGAACAGCATCAATACTGTTTTTAAAAATGGCTTTATCTGTATCTGTTTTAGACTTTAAGTCGATAGCCTTAATCGCAGTTTCCACAGAAGTTAAATCAGAAGTAGGACTCAATTTTTTTGCATCAGCAATATTCTTTTTTGCAGCAGTAATATAGTCATTGTAATAAGGCGATATACCCATCTCTGTCAAAATCAAATCATTTTTTGTTTTATCAATCGCAGTTTGCGCTAAAACATTTTCTGCTTTGACTGCATTAATATCGGCTTGTTTTGTGAGTGCCGCCGTGACAAATTTATTGACGTTAACGATGGTTTTTGTGAGGTCTTTTGGGTCGGTAACGGTGTTATAAATTGGGACTTGGCAATCGGCAACCACTGAAACGTAATAATTTGGGCTGTCTAAACTTGAGAACTTGAAATTAAATGCGCCTGATGTTTTGTCACTGATAATACAATCGTCTGGTTTGACGGGATAGGTTTCTTGTAATTCGCCGTTTGAATCATGAACGCCTAAAAACCAACCGCTGGGACTTGCCGATGATTTATTGCTGCAAGTGAATGAAATAGATACTTCTTCGCGGCGTTTGTTAGTACATTTTTTTGCATTATCTTTTATACAAGAATCGATTTTAAAAAAATCTACGTCGCTGGCGCGATTAAGTTTGCCGACATTTTCTGTTCCCAATGGATTCGCTTTGCTTGAATCATTATTCGGTTCAACTTCAATGCCCAAAGCAGACTTTGCCAAAACCAACAAAATGGCTGCGGATAATAATTTTTTGTTATTCATGATTTAACTCGTCTGCTTTTGGGAATTTGAAAATTTTGTGTTGAGTAGCTGATTCAAGCCGCCTGTTGCGCTTGCATCATTTGCCGCATTTGAGCGAGTTGCTGACGAATTTGAACGCCGCGTTGTTTAAAGCGAATAAGCTTAATAGTTTGCTTTTGCTGTGCATACACGTCTTGGAATTTTTCACCAAACGCTGCCATACCGACCTCACGACTAACTTCAACACCACCGACATAAAATTTCCCAGAAGGATGATAAAGTTCTTCGCCTGTTAATTCAGGCGCATCGTCTTCATCAATCCATTCGTCATCGCTACCCTTAAAATTTGACAATATATTCTGCGTATTCGCGCTCATTTGCTTTTCTCATGCTGATAATGCGACGGTTTTCGCCGCGTGGTGTCCACACAATGACGACCATTCGTTCAAGTAAAAATCCTATTGTGATAATGCGGCACTCGTCGTAATCCTTTCTATCGTCAGGAAAATCATAAGTTTCATCTGCAAACACTAGCGCCGTGTCTGCAAAATCTAAGCCGCGTTTTTCAAGTGTTAGTTGGCGTTTTTCTTCGTTCCATTCAACATCAATCCGCCTGTCTATTTTTACCACCGCCATTCAGCCTGGCGACCACAACATTTGTCGTCCTGCCAATAAATGAATATGCAAATGATAGACCGCTTGCCCACCAAGTTCGTTACAATTAATAACGGTACGATAACCCGCATCGGCAACGCCCAATTTTTTAGCTAATTGCGCGGCGGTTTGCATGAGTTTACCTAACAATAATGTATCGTCGGCATCATTCAAAGTTGAAATATGTTTTTTCGGAATAATCAAAATATGAATCGGGGCTTGCGGTTGAATGTCGTGAAAAGCCAAAATATGGTCATCTTCAAAAACTATATTTGGCACGATTTCACCCGCTACCATTTTACAAAATAGACAATCACTCATAATTCAATTCCAAGTTAAAACGGCAAACTAAAACCTGCGGGCAAAGGTATTCCAGCGGTAATTGCCGCCATTTTTTCTTTTTTCATTTTGTTGGCTTTATGAACAGCATCGTTGATTGCAGCGGCAACCAAATCTTCAAGCATATCTCTATCTTCACCAATCAATGATGGATCAATCGTGACTTTGCGAGCTTCGCGTTTTCCTGTCATGACGATACTAACTAAACCACCGCCTGATTCGCCAACGACTTGCATCAACGCCAATTCGTCTTGAACTGATTTTAAATCTTCCTGCATTTTTTGAGCTTGTTGCATCAAATTACCTAATGCGTTTTTCATTTTTGTTTCCTATTTTGAATAGTTAATACGGTTGAATGGTTTCGGGTAAAACTTGTGCGTCAAAATGTGTTTTGGCATAAATGACATTTGGGTCTTGATGAATCGCTTCGACAGCAGCTTGTTGACGATTTTCCTGTGCATGAACGACTTGCTGCGCGGGCGTATGTGTCTCAAGAGCTTTGACTTCAATATAAAGTTTTAGCGGTTTTGCGAGCAAATCACGCAACGCATTTTCGAGTTTCGCTGCCGAATCTTGGTCAAGCAAACTTTGAAATTCGGGATCTAAACTCAAACGACACTGCGATTCGTCCAATTGCTCAAGTACACAACGACTTGCAAATTGTTTCGTCATACCTTTTAAACCCGAAACAATAGATTCCCAATTATCAGTAATGCGCGGGGATTCTAAAACTGGTGAAGTTTGTGGCAGTGGCGTAGGTCGAATTGGTGCGACTTGTGGTGACTGAACTTGAACTTGCGGACGTACTTGAATTTCTGGCGCGATTTGTTGAACTTGAACAGGTTGCACGCTGCTATTTTTCACAGGTCTAAACGTGAGCATTCGCAACATTACCATTTCAAAACCGCTACGTGGATCAGGCGCGAGTCCTAAATCTTTTTGTCCAAGCAAACCGATTTGATAGTAAAGCTGAACATCTTCGGGACTCATTATTTTCGCCAAATGCGCCACGACTTCAGCATCTAAATCGTGTGTCAACGTGCCAGGAACGTGCTGAACCAATGCGACTCGATGCAAAAATTGTAAAAGTTGTTGCAACAAATCACTGAAATCGGGACTGAGCTGACTTAAATCATCGATTTGATTCAAAATCGCTGGCGCGTCCGCATTCGCCAACGCCTGCAAAATGGATTCGACAGGTTGTTGAGCAATCGAACCCAGCATCGCGTGAACGTCGTCATTATTAACTTGACCATTGCCATACACAATTGCTTGATCAAGCAAACTCAATCCGTCGCGCATGCTGCCATCTGCCGCGCGGGAAATCAATTTTAACGCTTCGGGTTCAAACGAAATGCCTTCTTGCCCCAAAATAAAACCCATTTGCGTAAAAATTTCGCTCGGCAAAAGGCGTTTCAGATTAAGTTGTAAACAGCGAGATAAAACCGTGACAGGGATTTTGTGTGGATCCGTTGTCGCGAGCAGGAATTTAACGTGAGCGGGTGGCTCTTCGAGGGTTTTGAGCAAGGCATTAAAACTATGCCCCGATAACATGTGAACTTCGTCGATTAAATAAACTTTGTAACGTCCTTGATTTGGCGCGTATTGCGCGTTGTCGAGCAGGTCACGGGTATCTTCGACTTTTGTCCGTGAGGCTGCATCAACTTCGATTAAATCTAAAAATCGTCCTTCATCGACAGCGCGACAAATGTCGCATTGTCCGCAGGGGTTGAAATCTTGCAAATTTTCACAGTTCATCGCTTTCGCTAAAATTCGCGCCAACGTGGTTTTTCCTACGCCGCGCGTGCCTGTAAATAAATAGGCTTGATGCAGACGTTGGTGTTTTAACGCATTGGTGAGTGAAGTTATAACGTGAGCTTGTCCGACGACTTCTGTGAAATTATGCGGTCGCCACTTTCGAGCTAGAACCTGATAATTCATGACGGGATATTCTGATTGGGGGAATTTTGGGTGGCAATTGTACCAGCTACATCTCGGCACACGAATCTGCTGTTACCGTTGCTTACTTCCATACCTGGCGGAGTTCACAGCGTATCGTTGCGAGAGAACCGATACAACTACCATAATGATGTCAGCCGATTGGCTGAAGACCTGCACATTATAACCAATAACCGCATGATGACAACAAAATTCATGATTTTTGTTACTTTTAGCGGCTGTTCGATTCAAATCGCGTGCGTTTAGATTGTTGGTATTTTCAATAACGCTGCAATCGCCAGCTTCAAATTTTGATAGTCCCCACAAACCAATGCAGGTGATATTTTTCAATGGGTTAGCGGTATCGGAGCAACGAATAAAAAACGCCACGTCAACGTTTGGTTAGTTAAACCAAGAGCCATTCCAGGTGTTCGATGTTTCCATTTTCGC
>CAINDC010000066.1 GCA_903847275.1 uncultured Pseudomonadota bacterium | reverse complement strand
TTTTGACCAAAGATGCCTGACTTAAACTCGGGGCTGATATTTTGTTCGATTCAAATGGTGATGCCATCGCTTATCTTCATTTTTTATGCACGGCTTTCCTTTATACAGCAGAAGCGGTTTTCATAATGAGAATTGCTGATTGTAATAGGAATGGAACAACTCATCCCCGAAGTACTTTGCAGTATTTTGTTGCTGGATGATGACGGTAAACACCTTGTATATGGTGCAGCCCCCAGTTTACCCGACTTTTATAACAAAGCTATTGACGGCGTTGAAATCGGCATCGGTGTTGGTTCTTGTGGAACGGCGGCTTTTACTGGGAAATTGGTTGTAGTTGAAGATATAGCAACACATCATTTTTGGACACCTTACAAAGAACTGGCCGCCAATGCTGGATTAGGTGCGTGTTGGTCGCAACCCATAGCGTCTTCATCAGGTAAAGTGCTGGGTACTTTTGCTATTTATCACAGTAAAAAGTGTGAAGCAAAAAAAACTGATATTGAAATGATTGAGCAAATTTCGCATCTGGCGTGCATTGCAATTGAACGTAAGCAAGCTGAAGCTGAATTGTTACAAGCCAATAAGGTAGCGATTGCTGCTAATCATGCTAAGTCTGATTTTTTAGCTAATATGAGTCATGAAATTCGTACTCCTATGAATGTCATTATTGGTATGTCACATTTAATTTTAAAAATGGATTTATCACAACGTCCGCGCGATTATGCTAGAAAAATTCAAGACGCTAGTCAGCACTTACTCGGTATTATCAATGACATTTTGGATTTTTCAAAAGTCGAAGCAAGGCAGCTTGCTATTGAAAGCATAGATTTTACACTCGACAAACTGCTTGAAAATGTCGCTAGTTTAACTAGCGAAAAAGCCATGGCAAAAAATTTAGAACTTATTTTTGATGTCGATTTTAATGTACCACATCGTCTGAACGGGGATTTTTTACGCTTAGGGCAAATTTTGATTAACTATTTCAGTAATGCCGTGAAATTTACTGAAAAAGGCTATATTTCTCTCACTATAAAAGTATTAGAAGAAACCGAAAAAGATGTTTTGATTCATTTTGCAGTGCGAGATACTGGAATTGGTTTAACCGTAGAGCAGCAAACTAAATTATTCCAATCGTTTCAACAAGCCGATCCTTCAACAAGTCGTAAATATGGTGGAACAGGGCTTGGTTTAGCTATTTCAAAGCAACTCGCCAATCTAATGGGTGGCGATGTTGGCGTAGAAAGCGAAATAGGTAAAGGAAGTTTATTTTGGTTCACCGCAAAATTAGGAAAAGTTGATGACAGTGAACAGTTAAAACTTGTATCCGATTGGAAAAAACGGCACATTTTGGTTGTCGATGATTGTGATATAACGGGTACCGCTATTAGAACTCAACTCGTATCGTTAGCATTTAATGTAATGCAAGCTGAAAGTGGTAAAGAAGCTATTTTGGCAGTGCAGCAAGCCGAAAAAGCAGGAAAGCCTTTTGATATAGTGTTTTTAGATTGGCAAATGCCTGTCATGAGCGGTATTGAAACTGCCAAAGCGATTTGTGCGCTTGAATTGCAAAATTATCCCTATTTGGTAATGGTAACGTCATACGGTGGAAAAAATGCTGTCAAAGAAATAAAAAATTCTGGCATCGCAGAGATACTCGTTAAACCTGTAACTGTTTCAATGTTATTTAATACCGCAATGCATGCTTTAAATGGTGATTTCCATAAAAATCAGCCCGATTATCAGTCCATTTTTTCCACTGCTATAGAACAATTAATTATCATTGAAGGTGCAAATATTTTGCTTGTTGAAGACAATAAGCTAAATCAAGAAGTTGCGATGGGATTGCTTCGTGAAGCTTGCGGATTCAATGTAGATATTGCAAACAACGGTCAAGAAGCGGTGAAAATGGTAGCTACCAAGAATTACGATATTGTTTTGATGGATATGCAAATGCCCATCATGGACGGTTTACAGGCAACAGAAGAAATCCGTAAAGAAGCACATTTCCAAGATTTGCCAATTGTTGCAATGACCGCAAATGCTAGAAAAGAAGATCAAGAAAAATGTGCTATGGCTGGCATGAATGATTACATTACAAAGCCTATCAATCCCGATGAATTATTCAACGCATTGCTAAAATGGATAAAACCAAAACTTGAAAAACAGTCAGAAGTGACAACAGTTGCAGCAAGCGTAACGATTGAAAAACACGATGACGAGTTGCCAATTATTGATGGTTTAGATGTGGAACTCGGTTTAAAACGAGTGTTAGGCAAAAAATCACTTTATTTGACGATGTTGCGAAATTACGTTGAACATCAGGAAAGTATGCCTGGGTATTTATACGCGGCATTAATCACTAACGATTATGTAACAGCTGAACGATTGGCGCACTCTGAAAAATGTGCGAGTGGTAATATCGGTGCATCAAACTTACAAGAAATAGCAGGCGAAATCGAAGAAATGATTCATGAAAATAAAGAAGTAGGCAGTATTTTAGCTAAAACTGAATTATTTGAAACAGCCCAAATTACGTTAATTTCTGCACTTAAACTAGCCTTACCAGTCGATTCTGAAGATGCCTTATCGTTGGCAAATATAGATACTTCAAAAGCGTTCGATATTTTGATGCAATTAACAAAGTTATTAGAAAATAATGATGGTACAGCAGATACTATTTTTGATGAAAATCTGGATTTACTTCGTGCAGCATTGGGTTTTGATACTTTTTCAAAAGTTAATGCCGCTATACAACAATTTGATTTTAAAAAAGCATTGGAAGTTTTAGCAGAAGTAAAAGCTTAGATGATTAAAATTATCGAGATATTACGCTAATTAATAATCAACACAAAAATTTGGAGAAAAATCATGGCAATTAATGAATCGATATGTTTTCTTATCGTTGACGATATAGCAGTAATGCGGAAAACTATTATCGGTCAGCTTCATACACTTGGACTACGTAATGTTATCGAAGCACGCAATGGTACTGAAGCATTAACAATTCTGAAAAAAAGAGCCATAGATGTCATTTTATCTGCACAAAGTATGGAATCAATGTCGGGAATTGAATTACTTAAAATAGTACGTTCAACGGCAGAGTTGGCTTATTTGCCTTTTATTTTAGTGACTGCAACCACAACCAAAGCCAGTGTTTTAAGTGCAATCAATCATGGTGTAAGTAGTGTTTTAATGAAACCGTATGATGCAGTTTCGCTTTCTTTACACGTTGAAAAAGCAATTAGCAACCCCATTAAAACAGCTATTTTGCCTAGTATTTCTGAATCGAATTCAACTATTCGTCAATCAGAACCATCTAAATTGACAATTTTGGTGGTAGACGATATGCCAGATAATTTGCGTCTTTTAGTAAATATATTTAAGGATGACTATTCTGTACAAGTAGCACAAAGTGGAGCGAAAGCCTTAGAAATTTGTATGGAGGATAAAGTACCCGATTTAATTTTACTTGACGTTATGATGCCAGAAATGGATGGTTTTGAGGTAGCGACAAAATTACGTCAGCATCATGAACACATACCTATCATTTTTGTTACTGCAATGATAGGGGATGAAACGAAAGTAAAAGGCATGGAATTAGGTGCAATTGATTTTGTTACAAAACCGATTAATCCAGATGAAATTAAGCGACGAGTTGATAACTTCATGCGTTATGTCGAGTTACATAAGCAATTACAATCGAACTATGATTCTATTTTTGAATGTAAACGTTTAGAAGGTGAACTCGAAAATATCACACAAGACAATATACACGAACCAATTTTTAACGCACTCCAGCTTATTCAAAAAATGCGTGAGAACGAACAATCTAATTCACCTCAAATTGAGCAATTCAATACAATTGAAAATATATTGTTGGAATCCCTGAATGCTATCAACTTTTCTTCAGTGCGTTACAAAATAGAAAATGATAACTTTAAAATTGTTTCAAAGCCTGTTGAAATCGTCGAAATTTTAAATCAAGTTGTTGAAAAAGCTCATCAAGAATTTATTGCAAAACAGTTGACTATTGATATTGAAACAAATTTCAAATCAACAGATGGGAAAGCACCTCTCATTTTAGGTGATGCCTCGTTGTCTTATTCGCTACTTCAAGGGTTAATTAATCGAACTTGTGAAGTTCTTCCTAAAAAAAGTGTGATTACGATTGCGATAGATGACAATAATCCATTAAAAATTGAAATCAAAAATAAAGGCGTTCCTTCCTCTTCGATAAGACGCGGTTTTTTTGATAAATATATCAATGGCAATCAATTAAATGTGAATTTATCAGTTAAATTATTTGCAGAAGTACAAGGCGGAAACGTATCACTTGAAATACTGGATGATGATAATTTAACAGCGGTGGTAGTGTGTTTACCGAGGTTTTTGGGCATTAGTGTATAAGGTCGAGTCGACGCACGAAACGGAGCAAATACCCCGTTAAGGAATTTCTAAAAACTCAACCATCTGAAATTAAATTTTAGGCACATTATACTTGTCATCAATTTTATAATTCATTTAGAATCAATCATCTCAAACTTATCCAACAGTTAAATGAAAGAAAAACACAATAAATTTAGAAAAATGTGCCAACACACAATGGATGTTTGGTT
>CAINDC010000065.1 GCA_903847275.1 uncultured Pseudomonadota bacterium | reverse complement strand
GCGAGATTTACTTTCATGCCGCTTGTGCTATTTGCCATGACAACACTGCCCACACGCGAGTTAATGTCAGTGGTGAAAGCGGTATTTTTACCATCAACTGGCGCGGAAGCCGCAATTTTATAAGTACCAGGACTTGATAATGTTCCAGCGGTATTCGTGCCATCCCAAGAAAATGGAATGCTGCCTGCACTTTGATTGCCAAGTTCCAACGTTTTAACCAATTCACCTGTTGACGCATTGACGATAGAAACTTGCAAGTCAGGCGTACTACTTTTGAGATTCACTGTGCCACTTATATCGCCACCAGAAGCTAAAACGCCTTGATTGCTCGTTACCGTCACATCACGACCTACCAAACTTGCGGCTTGTAATGCTTGATCAGAATTGATTGAACTTGCAAATGATGCAAAGGATTTTTGTAAGTCTTGAATCCCTGAAACTGTACCGAATTGCGCCATCTGCGACAAAAATTCGCCGTTTTGCATCGGGTTATTTGGATCCTGATGCGTCATTTGTGTGGTCATCAATTTTAAGAATTGATCTTGACCAAGTGACGTTTTTTTCTTTGCTGCTGCTGCTGAAGCGGCTGCAGTATCAATCGTTGTTTTTGTTAAATTAGTATATTGATCTGTTGCTGCTACTGCCATAACTCCCCCTTATTGTCCCATTCTCAATGTTTGTAACATCATTTGTTTTGCGGTATTCAAGACTTCGATGTTGTTTTGATATGAACGTGATGCAGACATCATATTCGCCATTTCTTCAATTGTGTTTACGTTCGGTTTAAAAATGTAACCATCTTTATCTGCCATGGGGTGATTGGGCGCGTACTCCATGACAGCAGGTGCTTTGCTTTCAACAATGCCACGCACTTCAACTTTGCTTGCGGCATTTTGTCCATCGATGACATTTTTCAATTCGGCACCAAAAACGGCTTGGCGCGATTTGTAAACGTCGCCTTGACTACTACTGACACTGTTAGCGTTTGCCATATTACTTGCGACTAAATTTAATCGTAGTTGTTGAGCATTCATGCCGCTACCAGCAATATCAAAAATGTTTAACGATGACATTACGCTTGTCCTGTAAATGCTGATTTCAATTCATTAAATGAGCCACCAATCCATTGCAAACTGGCTTGATATTGCAACGAGTTTTCGGCGTATTTTGCTTGTTCAATATGTTCTTCAACCGTATTACCATCGAGTGAAACTTGATTGGGATTACGATATTTTAATTGTGCGCCAAGAAAAGGTGTTTCTGTCGCAAAATGTGCTGCGTTGGTATGCGCCAAGATAGTAGGTTGGGGCATAGATTTTTTCAACACATTCGAAAAATCTAAATCTCGTGCTTTGTAATTTGGGGTATCCGCATTGGCTAAATTTGCTGCCAAAATTTCACCGCGTTTTTCACGCAAAGCTAAGATCTTCGGGCTACTACCCAATGCTGCATCAAAACTAATTGCCATGATATGACTCCTGAAATGTTTTTGTATTCAATATAAAAGCACACTATATGCCAGTAAAAATTAACCAATTAAAATCAGCTGGTTAGTATTTTAGGGAATTCTAATCACTTAGGTTATCGTCAAAAAATAGCTAAAGTTAAGACTTTATTTTTAGATAATCCACTATTTTGACATTGGCGGTGCGGGGCTCGCGTCAATAAATTGTCAAAAGAAAAGGCGATAAAAATAGTGATGTGTCGATTTTTTTACCCACTTGATAAAAATGATTAGTGAATTCGCGCTTATTTCGTTAAATTTATTTTCTGGCATTGAATCTGCTTTGTAATTCACAAAGCGATTACATTAACAAAATTGACTACCTATTATGATTAGATTGATGCTGATTTTTGCCAGCGTTTTCATGACAATGAACGCAACTCATGCCGAGCCACAATGGCAACCGCATGAATCTATTTATGAAGCCGTTAAAAGTTATGTTGCCCAAAACATCAACACGACTGCCGAGTATGAAATTAACTTAGTGCCGTTAATGGATCGCTTGAATTTGCCTTTATGCACACAGCCAATTCAAGTCTTTACACCGAATCCGATTAAAACAGGACGTGCGTCAATTAACGTGCGTTGTAATGTTGGTAAAAAGTGGGCGATTTTTGTGTCAGCAACGATTACGCCATTTGAACGAATTGTGATTGCAACGCGACCATTACAAAGTGGCGAAACGGTGACAGGGCAACACGCGGCATTAGTACGAAAAGATGTGTCGCAATTACATGGTAATTATTTGACGCAGCTGGATCAGGTATTAAATAAACAAGCGATACGAACATTGCCCGTTGGTACAGTCTTGATGCTTAAAGATTTTGCCGAACCTATATTGTTGAAACGCGGTGATCACGTTTTGATTACCTCATCGGGGTCAGGGGTTGCGATTAAAATGAATGGAATTGTTCAAACCGAGGGCAGGCGAGGGCAAATGATTCATGTTAAAAATCAGAACTCAGGGCGCGTTATTAACGCTACTGTGATTGATTCAGGGCAGGTAAGTGTGTCGCAATAACAAGGTGATACAGGAAAAATGTGTCATTTGAGTTAAAGAATTTCTTTGCCATGCCGATACGAGTGTCTATCATACAGATTACTTATTAGGAGCAGCTCGGCATGGCTATCAAATTGATTGAAAACGGGGCAATTTCAGCCTCATATAAAAATACACCTAAAAACAAAACTGTTAACGAAGGCAGTGATTTTACGCAAGTGTTATCAGAAACGAAAACGGTGGTAAGAAATGACAGCGTCGTTATTACGAACACTGTTATGGGCATTAAAAAAAGTTTTGAATCATCGACAGAATCTAACGTTGATGCGGCACGATTGGCGCGGATTAAACACGCCATTGAAAGCGGCACTTACGAAATCAATCCTGATCGGATTGCTGCGAAAATGATTCAATTTGGATATTGATTGATGGGGCGAAAGCTAATTTATGATTGAACACACCTTTCCGATTGCAGAACAGCTAATGTCTAATGCGTTACAGTTAACGCAGCGACTTTATCAGCAACTAAATCAAGAAGCGGACAGCATTGTTCGCACGCCGCAATCGAATTTTATTAGTGCGGTGGCGAATAATAAACGCGATTTGGTTACGCAATTGGAGTTGTTCAACAAACAATTAGAGCAGATTTTAGCTGCTGAACAATTGCCCCATTCACAAATCGGTATTAACGCTTATTTTCAAATGGCAGCGATTGCTAATTTATCGACAGATATGATTAAAGTAAATTGGGAACAGCTAATGAAATTATGCACCGAATGTAGAAATCTAAACGAACAAAATGGCGCGAGCATTGATATGTTGGCACGAAATAACAAGCGAACCCTTCATATTCTTAAGGGTAAATCCGAAAACGTTACCAGTTATGGTCGTGACGGTGCTGTCATCAGTGATTTTCAAACAAATACTTTTGTTTCAGTTTAACGCGCAATTTCACGCAAACTTTATGTTAAACTTGCTACTCGTTGCCTCGGTAGCTCAGTAGGATAGAGCGATCCCCTCCTAAGGGATAGGTCAGTGGTTCGATTCCGCTTCGGGGCG
>CAINDC010000064.1 GCA_903847275.1 uncultured Pseudomonadota bacterium | reverse complement strand
TTGTGATTAAGTGCTGCAAGAACAATTTCTTTATCAGTTTTTAACTCACCTGAAACATACCGAAATGCTTTGTCGCTCTGTTTCAACGCTGCAAGAACAACTTCTTTATCTGCTCTTAATTCTTCTGAAGCATAGCCTAGTACACCGAACTTTAAAATATAGGGATAATAAGCGGTTTCCACAATCATTAAGAACACAGCCTTGAGAACTTGTACAGCGATTGAACTAAGTCCACTCCAAAAGAAAATTTTGGGAGAAATAATACGTTGCCGTTTGTTACCGCATAGCTTGGTACAAAGAGCGAAAATCGTACTGCAAGCTGCTGAAGGGACGAAAAACAAAGTCATCAGTGCAGATTTGAAAATCAAAGAAGAAACGGTTGGAATGTGGCGAAAACGTTGGCTTTTAGCCATGCCAGACTTTGCGATTTACGAAACAAAGCCCAAAATGTTACGGCAACTCATCGAGCAAACACTTTCCGATGCACCGCGTTCGGGTGCGCCAGCGATATTTACCCCAGAACAAGTTTGTTTGCTGATTGCTTTGGCGTGCGAAAAGCCTCCCGAGTATTTATCTGTGTGGTCACGAACTTCGTTGGCTCAAGAGGCGATTAAACGCAACATTGTCGAATCGGTATCGCCCACAAGTATTGGGCGTTTTTTAAAATCAGGGGCAGATAAAACCCCATCTATCGCGCTATTGGCTCAATCATGAAATGGAAGATGAAACGCAGTTTAATGAAGAGGTAAGAACGATTTGCAAGTTGTATCATCAAGCCCAAGAATTACACGAACAGGGCATTCATCTGATTAGCGTTGATGAAAAAACAGGCATTCAAGCCATAGAACGTGATTATCCAACGCAACTCGCTCAAGCAGGACAGGTTGAGCGGGTTGAACACAATTACGAGCGGCACGGCACTCAAGCTCTGATTGCGAACTTTGAAATTGCGACGGGAAAAATTATTTCTCCAACGGTTGAAGATACGAGAACGGAAGTTGATTTTTTGCTTCACATTCAGCAAACCGTAAACAGTGATTCCAATGGAAAATGGATTTTTATTTCTGACCAACTGAATACGCACAAATCAGCTTCATTAGTGGAATGGATAGCGAAAGAATGCGGTGCTGAAGAAGATTTAGGCATAAAGGGCAAATCGGGCGTTCTGGAAAATATGGCAACCAGAGCAAAATTTTTACAAGATGAAAGTCATAGAATTCGTTTTGTTTATACACCAAAGCATTGTTCTTGGCTTAATCAGGTAGAGATTTGGTTTGGAATTTTATCTCGCCGCTTACTTAAACGCGGGGAATTCAAATCAACTGCGGAGTTGAAAGAACGTATTTTGAAGTTTATCGATTTTTTTAACGAAACACTCGCAAAGCCTTTTCGTTGGACTTATATCGGCAAACCGCTGATGGCTTAACTTATTAATGCCGATAACTTTCGATTTGGTGTACTAGTTTTATGCCATCTTGTTTTACTGCTTCAAGCACTGCTTGTTTATCATTCCAATTTGTCATTATTTAGACTCCAAATACGTTGCTTTAAAAAATTGACTGCATCATAAACCACACATGCGACAAAATGAGACGTTTAAATTATTTTTTTATACATTTCAATAAAATCCCGCCATTTCTGACGGGTGCTGATTCCATTTAATGTAGTTTGATGTGGTAAAAGAGGGGGAAAAAAGGATTTTTCCCATGAAAACATCAATTACAAAACGTACTGACAACGAACTCACAATCGAAATCAAAATAACACTCACAGGATCAATGCT
>CAINDC010000063.1 GCA_903847275.1 uncultured Pseudomonadota bacterium | reverse complement strand
GAGAGCAAATGACGATTGGGATAAATACTGGGATGCAGTTGCTGCGTAACTTTTTTGAAATCCCCCTCACTTTTAATCGCACCCCTAGCAATACCTTCGCCAATTTCAAAATCAGTGTAAAAACTGATTTTTTGTCCGTTATAAATCAATGGGTTACGAAGTTGAATTTCATGAAAAATCACTTATTTTTCATTTTGGCGAAGGTATTGTAGAGCGCGTAAATACACGAATTTGATTATTAAATCGCTCGGCATAAAGGCAGAGCAATTTTTAATTGATGACCTTATTTTGCAAACCGCTAAAGTTGGGCGAATTCATCATGCCGTAGACTAATTTTTGGCGAAGGTATTGACTAGGATAGATTATAATTCTAACAATCGTCTTCCCTTTTTTGATTGCTACTAATTCATGAATTCCCCCCGTTTTCCATCGCGTTTCTTACATTGGTGCGAACAACAAATTGTTCACTTTCCTTGGGTTATTGTTTTAACTGCTATATTTCTTTGCATTGGCACCAGTTATTACGTTTTTAATAATTTAACCGTTAATACCAATAGTGCAGAAATGTTGTCGCCTGATTTACCCTTTCAGCAAAATCAACGGCGTATTGATAAAGCCTTCCCACAAGATGCTTACACAACATTGTTTGTTATAGATGCCAATTCTCCTGAAGAAGCAAGCCAAAGTGCCACAAAATTAGTAGATGTAATTCGTACTCAAACCGATCGTTTTGATTCGGTTTATATTCCAACGGATAGCGATTTTTTTCGCCAACAAGCATTGCTATATTTGGATACGTCTGATTTAGAACTGGTCGCAAAACAACTGACAGACGCACAACCATTTATTGGTCATTTAGCCCAAAATTATTCGCTCGATGGTTTATTCGACATTATTCAACAAGCATTAAACGAAAAAGAACATGTTTTACCGATGGATTTAAATCCGTTATTACAGGCTGTGGATAAAACTATTTCTACGCAATTAGACGGTAAATCGAATTCACTTTCGTGGCAAAATTTATTGGCGAATAATAAATTTTCTCAAGATGCAAATCGTGTTTTAGTTATTGCAAAACCAAAGTTACATTTTGACGAAATGTTGCCAGCCGAAGTTGCACAAGCATCGGCAAGAGAAGTCGCACAAAAAATCATGCAAGAAAATTCTAGTGTGCGAGTTCGGATTACGGGTGAAGCGGCTTTAGAGCATGAAGAGTTAGAAAGTGTCAGCTCGGGAGCTGAAATTTCTGGCATTGTGTCATTTATTCTGGTTTTTGGCGCACAATGGATTGGCGTGCGTTCATTACGATTAGTGGTGATTACTTACGTCGTGTTAGTCATGGGTTTGATTTTGACAGCAGGTTTTGCAGCGATTACCGTTGGACATTTAAACGTTATTTCAATCGCTTTTGCGACGTTATATATCGGTTTAGGGGTAGATTATGCCGTGCATATTTGTTTGTATTATCGCGAACGTAAAGTTCGGGGGTATTCAAATTTAGATGCTATTCATCACAGTATTAGTGGCGTGGGTTCGTCATTATTTTTGTGTGCATTAACCACGGCATTAGGTTTTTTAGCATTTATTCCTACAAATTATTCAGGTGTTTCAGAATTAGGGATTATCTCAGGCGGTGGTATTTTTATCGGTTTATTCATTTCATTAACCGTTTTACCTGCATTATTTTGTATTTTTCCTGTCAATAATCCGCAACCGATTCATTCTAAATTCGCGCCACAATTTATTGTGACATTCCCATTTCATTTCAATAAATCGATTCGTATCGTTTCAATTTTATTGGCATTTGGCGCAATTGGCGTGTTAACTAATTTAACATTTGATGCAAATCCGATTAACTTGCGCGATCCGCAAAGTGAGTCTGTTTCAACAATTAAGGAATTATTGCAATCGAAAAATGATTCGCCATTTGCGGTAACTGGTTTGGCGAATAATTTAGATGACGCACAAATTTTAGCAGAAAAAATGAAGAAATTGTCTGGGGTTCATGAAGTCATTACGTTAGCAAGTTTGGTCGCTGAAAACCAAGATGAAAAATTAGCAATTATTGAAGATTTAAATTTAATGCTCGGAAATCAACTAGATAATTTCAATGTTAGATTGCCAGAAAATCATGAACAACGCACAGCATTAGTGAAATTTAATGAACAATTAAAACGTTCGATTGCAGATAAAACGCTGAATGCGCCCATCGAAACGCTTGAAAAATTACAAAGTCACGTTGAGATTCTTTTACACGCACACAGCTCTGAACCCGAAATTTACACACAATTAGAAAAAAATATATTGGGTTTATTGCCTTATACGCTTGACCGTTTGCGAATCAGTTTAAGCGCGAAAGCATTTGGATTAAATGATATTTCTAACGATATTCGTTCACGTTGGGTCAGCCAAGATGGTTTGTATAAAGTGTTGATTACACCAGAAAAAAATCAAAATATCGAAGCAAATATGAAAGAATTTGTCGCTCAAATTAAAAGTGTAGACGACACGGTTTCAGGCTTGCCAATTGCAAATGAAGCGGGTGGTGATGCAGTAGTTGAAGCGTTTGTTCAAGCCTTTGGCGGTGCATTTATCGCGATTACACTTTTGCTTTTAGTCATTTATCGAAATTTCAAACATACTGCGTTAGTTATTGCACCTCTCATGTTGGCGGCATTATTAACGGGCGCGACAAATGTGTTACTTGATAATCCATTCAATTTTGCTAATGTGATTGCGTTACCACTATTGTTGGGACTTGGAATTGATAGCAGTATTTTGATTATGCACCGATTACATTTTAATAAAAATGAAGACGAAAATTTGTTGCATAGCAGCACGACACGCGGAATTATTTTTAGCTCTATTACGACATTATGTAGTTTTTCGAGTTTGTCATTTACGCATCATCAAGGCATGGCAAGCATGGGGTTGTTGTTGTCGATAGGTTTGTTTTTTACGGTAATTTGTTCGTTAATAGTCTTGCCTGCGTGGAGCGGAAAGAGAATTTGATTATTGCTAACGATATAAGCGAAAATGATTCTTAGACTTTAATTTTTTGATAGCGTTAAAAGACTTGTGGTTAACTACTCAATAAGTAGATAGTAAAAATAATTCAATTTTTATCAATTAGGAAAATACTCATGAAAAAAAGAGATATAGCATTGGTGTTATTAAGCACTTTATCTTTAGCTGGTGTGCCAGCTCTTTCAAAAGCAGAATCTTGTGGAGAAATAAAAGAACGATATTGGGATTGTGTCCGTGATGCTATGAATGGTGGCTCATGCGACAGTAACATTTCAATTCCACCTGAATGTTTAACAGCGGGATCCGCCCCAAGTGGTGGCAGCTCTGGTTCATCATCCTACTCGCCACCGCCTAAACCAAGTTTTTTTGGGAAAAAGGAAAAGCCCTTTGTTTATCAAGCCGACCTTCCAGCTAAAAAACAAGTTAAGGTGATAGACATCAAACCTGCAAATGGCAAAATCTATCTCGAAACGGAAGAGGAAGTTGATGAATACCTCACGAAACTTAAAGATGATTTGACTGAAGCAATTAATGACGGCAAACGAGTTCGTCTGCAATTTCAATGAAAAAACGGGAGAAAACCCCAAAAATCAAACCGCTACGATTTTCTTTTAACCATTTTTACAGGGAAGCTTTATGACTTTAGCAATTTTTGATTTGGACAACACGTTAATTGCAGATGATAGTGATTATTTATGGGGGCAGTTTTTAGTTGATCAGGGAATTGTCGATCGCACGATTTACAAACAAATTAACGCTCAATTTTACGAAGATTATCAACACGGTTCGTTAGATATGTTAGCGTTTTTACGGTTTGCTTTGAAGCCACTTGCTGATCATCCTATTGATCAATTACACCTTTGGCGCGAACAATTTTTAAACGAAATAATTTCGCCGATTTTATTGAAAGCGGCAATTGAATTGGTTGAAAAACATCGTTCATTGGGTCACACGTTATTAGTGATTACGGCAACAAATCGCTTTATTACTGAACCGATTGTTGAAATGTATGGCATTGAACATTTACTTGCGACCACCCCAGAATTAGTTAATGAGCAATACACAGGAGAAATTGTTGGTATCCCATGTTTTCAAGAAGGGAAAGTAACAATGTTGAATGAATGGTTAGAAAAAAATGGCAAATCATTAACGGGGAGTTATTTTTATAGTGACTCGCATAATGATTTGCCATTATTGAAACTGGTTGATAATCCGATTGCTGTGAATCCCGATGATAAATTGCGCCAGTTTTCAGAAACAGAAGGTTGGAAAATTATAGATTTACGCGGCGAAAGTATCTGAACGGCATTGGTGCATAAATACCAAAAATATGGCGATCTTTAGTGGCTTTGGTGCATAACTAAACAACGCACCAGCTAAAAGCTGGTGGGTTTGAGTAAGGGATTGAAGGAGGTGTTTCAATTCTGTGGATGCGCCTGAAATTTTCTGTAAAAATATCTTCATTTTGAAAGAGGAATTTGAAAATGGCGATGATTGAAGTGAAATGCCCGATGTGTAGACAAACGGATGTCGTAAAACATGGTATGGAT
>CAINDC010000062.1 GCA_903847275.1 uncultured Pseudomonadota bacterium | reverse complement strand
GGGGCGCGTACGTTTTTAGAAATTAGTGCATAATCTTCGCTTGATAAAAAATTAAGAAAAAATCATGAATGCAGACAACCTCACATTTAAAAACATTTTAGATAATCTTAGCGGAAATATCGTTATCATAGATTGCAATCACTTCATCACTTACATCAACTCTGCTGCGCTGAACTTTTTCAATAACGTGGATTCTAATTTCCACGACAAATTCCCCTATGCAAAAGCGAGTGATTTAATCGGAAAAAATGTAAGTGAATTCCATAAAAATCCCGAATACCAAAATAATCTGCTTGATAACCTCGCTGATAAAATAGAACTTTGCTTTAAATTAGGATGTTTTCAAGTTGAAGTGAAAGTTACTCCGTTAATTGATGAATCTGGACAACGATTAGGTTCAATAAGTGAATGGCAAGATGTCACAAATAAAAAAATCTACATTGAATTATTAGCTGCTAACCAAGAATTAGCATTCCAAAACATAGAAAAAGAAAAACGAGCCGCTGAACTGGTTATCGCCAACCAAGAATTAGCATTCCAAAAATTAGAAAAAGAAAAGCGGGCTGAAGAATTAGTCATTGCAAATGCAGATTTGTATTTCCAAAATATAGAAAAAGAAAAACGGGCTGTAGAATTGTTTATTGCCAATGAAAATATCACCGTAATAAACGAAGAATATCAGGCGATGCACGAAGAGCTGAAGCTCCAAAATATAGAAAAAGAAAGGCGAGCTGCTGAATTAGTTATTGCAAACGCAGAATTAGCTTTTCAAAATATAGAAAAAGAAAAACGAGCGATTGAATTGATTATTGCAAACGCAGCATTAGCTTTTCAAAACATAGAAAAAGAAAAACGAGCGGTTGAATTGGTTATTGCAAATCAAGAAAAACGAGCCGCTAAACTCGAAGTAATACACCTTGAGCTGATGATTGAAGTTATGCTTCATTACAATGAAAAAGTAAATCGCACTCACGAACTAGAAATTGCGAATCAAGTTATTCAACAATTAGCGTTTTATGATGAATTAACTAAATTAGCGAATCGGCGACTGCTGATTGACCGATTAAACCACGCCATGATTACCAGTGAACGCACGAAAGAATATGGCGCGGTGATGTTTTTAGATTTGGATAAATTTAAATTGCTTAATGATAACTTCGGACATGATGCGGGTGATGCGTTATTGATTGAAACGGCGAATCGATTAAATAATTGTGTGCGAAAAATGGATACCGTGGCGCGTTTTGGCGGTGATGAGTTTGTAGTCTTATTGAATGATTTGGGAGATGATGACGTTGAAGCGAAAAAAACGGCGTTGACGATTGCTGAAAAAATTCGCCTGACTTTAGCAGAGCCTTACCAACTAAACGTAGGTGGGAAAATAATTGAGCATCAATGTACATCTAGCATCGGCATAATTGATTTCATCGGAATTACAAAAAGTCGAAATGACATACTAAAACAAGCTGATGATGCGATGTATCAAGCGAAAAGTAGCGGACGTAACGCCATCAATTTTTTCACAATATAGATTGATTTCGACATGAGCAAATTGAATCACTGTATTCAAATTATATTTTTGGCAGTTGCTTGTTATCTAACAGGACACTTCGGAACATTAATAGCGATTCCACCTGATTATGCGACGGCGATTTATCCACCTTCTGGCATCGCATTGGCGGGTGTTTTACTTCTTGGTTATCGCGCTGGATTTGGCGTTTTCATTGGTTCATTTTTCATCAATCTTTCTACCGTATTATCGAACACATCTGTAGAAACATTAGATTATAAAGCGTACGTCATTGCACTAATTATGGCATCGGGCGCAGCATTACAAGCTATCGCTGGAACGTATCTCGTCAAACGATTTGCAGATTTTCCCAATCCGTTAGCCACGGAAAAACACATTATCAATTTCATGTTTTATGGCGCGGTGTTAAGTTCTTTGGTGAATGCCAGCATTTCCATTTTTACCTTATCATTTACTAATCACATTCCGTGGATGAATTCGATTGATAATTGGGTGACATGGTGGCTCGGTGATGCGATTGGAATTGCTATTTTTACCCCGTTAATTCTTGTTTTTTTCTCCCCTCAATATCATTACGAGAAAGATAGAAAGCTCTCAATTACTTTTAGTTCATTAATTGCATTTTTCTGTATTACCATTTTCTTTTTTTTCCAAAAAGAGAAAGAATTAGAAAATATAAAATTAACATTTAGCCAACAATCTTTTGAACTAAAGATGGCATTTGAAGAAATAATAGAAAAAAATTTAGAGATTTTATCCACGATGCAAATTTTCTATGCCGCTTCTAATGTCGTTACCCGTGATGATTTTTATATAGCAACGTCTTCTTTTCTTCAAAATTTAAAAGGCATTCATGCAATTGGCTGGAGTCCGATAGTTTTCGATGAAAATAGAAAAGATTTTGAAGCGTCTGTAAGAAAAGAAGACGAAGAAATTATTTCAAATTTTGAAATTACGCAATTAGATGAAAACAAAAAAAAGATACGCGCCAATACACAAGAAAAGTATGTACCAGTGACTTACATTGAACCACTGATACTCAATTCGGCAGCCATTGGATACAACTTATATTCTGAGAAATCTCGTCGAGAAGTTTTAGATTATGCGCGTGATTTTAATATCATCAGTTTGACACCTAAAATTACATTGGTTCAAAGCCAACAAAAGCAATACGGCGCATTTATCGCTTATATCTCCATTTATAAAAATCATTTTCCGCATGAAACCGTAAAGCAACGCCAAGGAAATATCGTGGGTTATGTGAGTGCGGTATTTGAAATAGATGAATTGATAAAAAGCGTATTGAATTCAAAATTATTAAGCGAAGAAACACACAAAATTATAAATTCGCACAAATTGAATTTTCAGGTAACGGATGAATCATCAATACATTCTCAGGGCGTTTTATTTTCCAATCAAATAGCCCCTCCTCCTGCCTTTACTAAAGATTCTATTTTTAGCGAATCGAGAATTTTGGCAGGTAATCATGAATGGCGATTTGAAATTACACCTACGCCTGATTATTTTGTTTATTACCACAAAAGAGAAAGCATTTTACTCAGCTTGATTGTCAGTTTTTTGTTATCCAGTATTTTAAATATCGCGGTAATGATTTCATCTGGACGCGGATATTTATTAAAAGCATTGGTTGAAGAAAAAACCAATGAATTAATAAAAAGTGAACAACGCTTACATGAAATCATCAATTTGATGCCACTTCCCGTTTTTGTTAAAGACAGTCAAAGTCGAATCATTTTGATGAATTTTGCTTGTGAAATACAGTGGGGCATGAAATTCTCCGATGTGAAAAACACTACGGGGGGGCAATTTTTCCCCGCTGATCAACTCGAAAATTTTTTAGAAGACGACAACGCAATTTTTGATGGTAATAATCTTGTTGAATTTGAAGAATCGGTTTGGAATGCCAACTTGCGTGAAAACAGAATTGTGCATACTTATAAAAAACCTGTTTTTAATGAAATGGGCGAACCTGATTATCTCATTGGCATTTCAGTTGATATAACAGAAAACAAAGAACACGAAAAAACGATGTTAGAAGCTAAAGTTGCAGCAGAAACTTTAGCGCAATCAAAATCTGATTTTTTAGCGAATATGAGCCATGAAATTCGCACGCCGATGAATGGAATTATTGGTTTATCTCAATTAGCTCTGAACAAAGAATTATCAACTGGAATACGCGATTATTTGGAAAAAATTTACACGTCTTCGGTGAGTTTATTGGCGATTCTCAACGATATTTTAGATTTTTCTAAAATCGAATCGGGCAAATTTGTTATCGAAAAAAATGATTTTAATCTTGTAACGCTGTTACGCAATTTACATAATTTATTTTCAATTTCAGCTGAAAATAAAGCGATTGAATTTAGTATCGAATCCGATTCAAACATTCCGACAAATTTGGTCGGTGACATGGCGAGAATTCAACAAATTCTTTCTAATTTGCTGGGTAATGCGTTCAAATTTACCGAACAAGGTGAAATTCAATTAAAACTTGAGTTACTCGAAAATGAACAAGAACGTGTCAAAGTACGTTTTAGTGTGAATGATACGGGAATTGGCATTGCTGAAAATGATCGAGAAAAATTATGCAAACCGTTTAGCCAAGTTGATGCGTCGATTACTCGTCGTTTTGGTGGCACAGGACTTGGATTAGCGATTAGTCATAATATGTTACAGCTTATGGATTCACAGTTTGAAATTAACAGTGAAATTGGAAAAGGCAGTTCATTTTCGTTTAACTTGTGGCTCGATGTGGCTTCTGAAGCGCAAAAAGAGAATAACGCGGCACAACGCAGTTTAAAAAAACAGCAGGGAAATTTATCTTTAAAACTCCACAATCAGGCTCAATTACTTGCGGGTTCAACTGTTTTGGTCGCGGAAGATAATTTAATCAATCAACAAGTGGTTTATGAGTTTTTAAAACTTTCCGCGATAAACGTCGATGTTGCCAAAACAGGGTTTGAAGTATTGGCATTGCTCGAAAAGCATACTTATGATGCGATTCTTATGGATGTGAATATGCCTGAAATGAGTGGATTGGAAGCGACAAGAGAGATTCGTTCAAAAGAAATTTATGCAAATTTACCTATTATCGCCTTAACAGCAGGAGTGACCAGCGAAGAACAGCAAAAATGCTTAAATGTTGGTATGAATTACTTTATTAGCAAACCTGTAAATCCCGAAGAATTGATTCAAGTTTTATGTCATTGGATACATCCGAATTCGTCAGATTTAATGGTTAATAAGTAACTTTTGAATTAACACCAACGCTGATTCGTAATCATAGCTTTTTATTTTTTTGCTTAACGTTTCAATGTCATTATTGAGCGAATCTGATTTCGCATTGTCTTTTAAGGATTCTAATAATAATGGTGAAATAAGCTCATCATTTTGTAGACGACTCGCGATTTCAGATAAGGCATTTTCAAATGTTGATATATTGGACGTGGTGAAATTATTTGCCGTATCACCAAGAATTTCCCACGCACGATATAACTCAGTCATTTTTTCATTTGAATCACCACCATTTTTAACAATCACTTCTATTTCAGCTGCTAAAGTCGCTATTTCATCAGCACCAACGGTGAATGCAGAACCTTTTAATGTATGAAGTTTACTGCACGCTAAATCATTTTGCGCGGAATCAAGCAAACTTTTGATGTCTTGTCGGAAGTCGTGAAAAATATTTAAAAATGTCTTAACAGTTTCAAAAACCTTTTCATGTGAACCTGCAAACATTTCGTCCAAAATATACAATCTTTCTGCATTTAATCCTGGTAAAGAATTGTAAATTCCAAGCATTTCAGGCGATGGTTTCACTTCAGATGATTCTTCTAAAATTGCGGTTTGAATATCAGATTTTGCATTATTTTGAAATGTTTCAATAATCTTTAGTAAATGTAACGGACTAAATGGCTTGGATAAATATATATCAGCTCCTGCCTCGATACCTCTTTCAATACATGACTGATCTGTACAAGCTGAAAGTAAAATGATGGCAATATCTTTTCTGGACGATTTAACTCTTCTGCAAACTTCAATCCCATCTAATTCGCCATGCATTTTAACATCTAACAAAATAACATCTGGATTGAACTCTTTTACTGCGTTTAACGCTTCCAAACCATCTTTAGCTTGCAGTATTTCATGTTCAGGATGCTGGGAAAACGTAAGCATTAATAAAGTACGCATTTGTTCGTTGTCATCTACAATTAGAATTTTCATAGTGAGTTTGGTGTGCCTATCTGAATAGTTATATTTGTGAAGAATTATCAGATTTGTTTAACAGTATTGCAATTATATTTAGGATATTTGCCCTAAAATCCATATATTTTTCAGGCTTTTTTATTATTCATTTAATGCGATAATCACCAAGTTTTCACTAAATACTCACCGATGGAGAAAAATCATGCTCGCGGAACATTTCAAATTTAAAGCAAATTTCGACGACCTTAACACAATCATTGTTATTGCAGATTGCAATTACATCATTGTGTACATGAACGCGGCAGCGATAAATTTTTTCAATGAAGTGAATTTCGATACTCGCAACAAATTAGCCTACGAAAACGCGGAGAGTTTAATCGGAAAAAACGTGTGCGATTTCCATAGAAATCCAGCATACCAACAGAAATTACTTGATGGCATCACAGATAAAATAAAATTCAGTTTTACATTGGGCAGTTCTGATATAGAAATCAATGTTCGTGGATTGATGGATGAATCTGGACAATATTTGGGTTTAATTTCTGAATGGGCAGATGTTACTGAAAAAAACAAAATTCACATTGAATTATTGGCTGCCAACCGAGAATTAGCGTTTCAAAATGCAGAAAAAGAAAAACGCGCCGCTGAACTGGTTATCGCAAACCGAGAATTAGCGTTTCAAAATGCAGAAAAAGAAAAACGCGCCGCTGAACTGGTTATCGCAAACCGAGAATTAGTGTTTCAAAATGCAGAAAAAGAAAAACGCGCCGCTGAACTGATTATTGCCAACCAAGAATTAGCATTTCAAAATGCAGAAAAAGAAAAACGAGCCTATGAACTGGTTGTTGCAAATGAAAATATCAGCGTGCTTAATGAAGAATCTACCACCATTAACGAGGAGCTTATTCTTCAAATCGAGAAAAAAGAAAAACAAGCAGCGAAACTACTTGCCGTAAACAAAGAATTGATTTTTGAACAAATCGAAAAAAACAAACAGGCGAAGAAATTAATCGCTGCAAATGAAAATATCGCTGTTCTTAACGAAGAATACTACACCGCTAACGAAGAGCTTATTTTTCAAATCAATGAAAAAGGAAAACGGGCTACCGAACTTGTTTCCATTATGGATAAAAATGAAATACTGAATCAGCAAGTGAATCATTTGCAAAAGTTAGAAAGTATTGGACGACTCACAGCAGGAATTTCTCACGATTTTAATAACATTTTGGCGTGCATCTTGGGCTTCAACGAATTGAATAATGACATTTGTTGTAATATGAAACAGGACGATTTGAAATCTGATCTTGCAGAAAACACTGAGCAAATTACGAATGCAGGTCATCGGGCGATGGCATTGATTGAAAAAATGATGACTTATTCACGTCAAAATGAACAATGCCAAAAGAAGTTTGAGACAAAACACACACCTACACTTATTGACGAAGCATTGAAAATGCTACGCCCCGCCTTGACCAGTCGAATTCAAATCAAATTTTTAAATCATTGTGAAATTCACAATGAAAACTGTAACGATTGTATTCAGAAAGAAAGCTGTGTGAACAACATTCAAATTGATAGCACTGCCTTACATCAAATCATTACTAATTTAGCGGTGAATGCGCGTGATGCAATGAAAGACCACGGGGGTGTAATTTCGATTTTGTTGCAGAAGGTAAATCATACAAGTAATCAATGTATGGCGTGTCATGCCATTATTGACGGTGATTTTGTTGAATTAAGCATATCGGATAATGGCACGGGCATTGCTCCTCATGTTATCAATCGAATTTTTGATCCGTTTTTCACTACAAAACCACAAGGTGAAGGCACAGGATTGGGATTATCAACATTAACTGGCTTGGTGCATTCTGCATTAGGGCATATTATGATTCATTCTGATATGAGTGAATTGAATCATGGCACGTCGTTTAAATTGCTATTTCCCACGATGAAATAAAATATTAAAATGAAAAACACTAAATGTGGTTTTAATCAGAGCAACATAAAATAATAAGAAATATTATGCCTAAAGAAAAACATAGATTAAAGACCAGTTTTGATGGTCTTAGCACAGCTGTTGTTATCGTGGATTGTAATCATATAATCACGCATATCAACGCGGCGGCGGCGAAATTTTTCAATAACATAAAATTCGACACTAACGACAAATTACAGTCTGCTAATGCCGATAATTCAATCGGAAAAAATGTATGTGAATTCCATTCGATTCCTGAATATACAAAGAATTTACTTGATAATTTAAAAGATAAAATAGAACTCAATTTTAAGCTGGGTGATTCAAATGTTGTGATGAAAATTAGTCCGTTAATCGATGAATTTGGGCAACGTTTAGGTTCAGTTTCTGAATGGGAAAAAGTGACGGGAAAAGACAAAATTCTCATTGAATTAGAAACGGCGAATCAAGAATTAATTACTCAAAACACAGAAAAAGAAAAACGTGCAGAAGAACTCGAAATACTTCACGTTGAGTTGATGACTGAGGTGATGATTCAGTACAACGAAAAGGTGAAACGAACTAATGAACTAAAAATTGCGAATCAAAAATTAATTATCCAAAACTTAGAAAAAGAAAAACACGCTGATGAACTTAGATTGATAATCGCACAAAAAGAAATGCTGAATCAGCAGGTCAATCATTTACAAAAATTAGAAAGCATAGGACGAATGACGGCGGGAATTGCTCACGATTTCAATAACATTTTGGCGTGTATCATGGGATACAACGAAATGAATAATGACATTCGTGAAGACATGAAGCAGGAGCATTTAAGAGAAGAGCTGGCACAAAATACAGAACAAATCACCGCTGCAGGTCAACGAGCAATTGCGTTGATTGAAAAAATGATGATTTATTCACGCCAAGATACGCAAAGCATAAAAGCGATAGACGTAGAACACACGCCTACGGCTGTTAACGATGTATTAAAAATGTTACGGGCTGGATTATCCAGTCGAATTCAAATTAAATTCAACAATCATTGTCAATTTGCAATGAATAACGATTGTAGCGGCTGCTTGAATCAAGATAGATGTGATATGGATATTCAAATTGATGTCATTGCGTTACATCAAATTTTGACCAATTTAGCCATGAATGCGCGGGATTCAATGAAAGAATGCGGTGGTGTAATAACCATTTCATTATCAAAATCGACGGCATCAAACGCACAATGTGTAGCGTGTCGGGCAATTATTAATGGCAAATTTATTGAATTATCTGTGTCTGATCATGGCACGGGGATCGAACCTAAAGTCATCAATCGAATTTTTGATCCATTTTTCACCACCAAAGCGCAAGGCGAAGGCACAGGTTTAGGATTATCAACATTAACTGGCTTGGTGCATTCCGCATTGGGGCATATTGTGATTGATTCCGATACGAGCGAATTGCATCATGGCACATCGTTCAGATTATTCTTTCCTACGATGTCATAAATTTTTAAAAATTAATGGTATCCAAAAAATCTTGCTAACCATCGTTAGCATAATTACACTTTCAATCCGAACAGTGGGCGCGGCGGTTTTTTCGCCTTTATATTTTTACTTCATAATTTTAGGTGCGACGAATGACTGAAAAAACCGCTAGTAAACATTTAATAAACCTCCAAAGCACATTTGCCATCAATAATCCTGTTTTGCAAAATGCCATTCAAGTGTTTCAAGAATTAGATCAGTTTGAATATGATTTAGGATTGCTTGGTGAAGACGAAACCACTGCAATTCAAACATCGTGGTGGCCTATCGTCAGTGTAATTGGTGGGAATTCGGGTGAAAAGGAAGCATTTTTAACGCGTTATTTAAATGTCGAACTTTCACAAACGCACAAAACCACGGTGTTATTGCATAATGCACAAGCAAATCAAACGATTTTGCCTGCGACGGCGTTAGACGTTGATTTTCGTTATCCATTTTACCGAATCAGTCAAAAACTTGAGCAAATACAAAAAGGCGAAGCCGAACGAATTAACACGCATTTGGAATTGAAAACACTGAATAGTCCGCGCTTACAAGGTAAATTGATTATTAACATTCCGAATTTCATTCACGCCACCAATTTTGAAGTTTCAAACCTGCTGACAACTTACAGCATGGAACAAGCTGACGTAGTTTTAGTATTTTGTGATATTTTCAATTCGACCACTGATTTAGCAAAAGCTTTGATTTTGACACTTGTTCATCAACAAGAAAGCAATAAACTGGTTTATTTATTTGACGATACGACATCTGGCGTAACCGCTTGGCAGAAAAAATTGGCTGATTTAGGTTTAACCATCGGGCAGTTTATTGGTACGTCACAACTTGAAAATCAAGCCTCGGCCGATTTCATTTTATTGGAACAACGTCTTGCAAATGCAGGATTACAGCGTTCATATCGCGTGTTGCATTCATTAGAAAAAAGCATTCTCGATGTTGATCGTGTGTTAATTCACGAAGTCAAAGCGGCGCAATTTCATTGGAAAGAAGGTTCAGTTTTTTCAAGTTTGGTGGTGTTGGGCTTTTTTGCGATGTTGGCGGTTTTTGCCGAAGTCGCAGGCATGGGATTTTTAGAATTATTAATTGATCCGATTGTGGGTTCAGCCATGATTCTAACAACGGTTACGTTTATGATTCCGACACATATTTTGTTTAGCAAAATGGTCGCTAAAATGACGATTCGTACTCTGACAAAACGTCAAAAACAACTGCATTTGACTGAAAATTTAATCGCATTATTTGAAAAAAACATCACCTTTTCACGCATGATGTTACCAATTAACGAACCTGTTGGCTGGAACAAAAAATCAAAAGCGCAGCTTGCTAATTTACTTAGTAAAGCGAAAGATTTAGTTCAATCGTTGAATGATAATTTCAGCATTTATAATTCGGTGTCTGCTTCAGCACAATCGACAATTTTGCCAACAGCTACACAGACTGAAAGGTCAATTTCACCAACGATAACAATGTCTGAACCCGTTATTTCCACGCCGATTTCACAACCTTCAACGCCACAACGTCAATCTGCGTTAATGCAAAAAATCCTTAAAAAATAATTTGAATTCCAACAGCCTAAATCGAGATGCGTTTTCGTATCTCGATGTTTCACTTCCCGAAAACTTTTTTGCAAATTCGAGTGTTTTTATTTCTGAAAAGGCGTTAGAACAACAACGTGAAATTATTGCCGCGATTGAACACGTTATCGCCCTGCCCTCGTACCAAAAGCTCGTCTTAAATTACGCGCCATTAACCGCGCTATTTGTACCCAAAGCACACGGTGTATTTTTTGGTTACGATTTTCATATTGACGAAAATGGCAAATCGAAATTGATTGAAATCAATACGAATGCGGGCGGCGCATTATTAAACGCATTACGATTTAATGCAGATGTGAGCCAATTTGTTGAAATGTTTCAAAAGGAATGGCAACTTTCACGCGATTCTCAGTCTTTACGAACTCTTGCGATTGTCGATGAAACCCCAAATCAGCAATATCTTTACGCTGAATTTATTTTATTCAAACAACTTTTCGAGCAACACGGCATTCACACGATTATTTGTGCGCCCGAAAATTTACGTTATCACTCGCAAAAACTGTGGCATGAAAATACGCCGATTGATTTGGTTTATAACCGTTTAACCGATTTTGCGTTGCTCGAGCCAAATCAACAAGCATTAGCGGCAGCATATTTAGCAAACAATGTCATCATTACGCCTCATCCAAGAGCGCACGCGTTGTATGCAGATAAACGTAATTTAATCATTTTGAGTAATACGACTATTTTGGAAACATTAGGCGTGGATGAAGACACCCGCAAAATTTTAATTAACTGTGTTGCACCAACGATTTTAGTTGAAACAAAAAATGCGGATTGTTTATGGTCAGGACGAAAACAACTTTTTTTCAAACCTGCAAAAGGTTACGGTAGCAAAGCGGCTTATCGTGGCGACAAATTAACAAAACGTGTTTTTGCTGAAATTTTAGCAAATGATTATGTCGCGCAAACTTTTATTCCACCCAGTACGCAACAGTTACACATTAACAACCAGCTCGAAACATTCAAATTTGATTGTCGAGCTTACGTTTACAACGGAGAAATTCAACTCACTTGTGCGCGGTTGTATCAAGGTCAAACGACCAATTTTCGGACAATCGGTGGTGGTTTTGCGCCTGTTGTCACTCACTTTTAAGGTTAAAAAATGCTCATTCAATGGTTTCCAGGTCACATGCACAAAGCTAGCAAAGAAATTAAAGCAGCGATGGAACATATTGACTTAATGATTGAAATTCTCGACGCACGGATTCCGTTCAGCAGCCAAAATCCTACAATGGCAAAACTTCGCGGTGATAAACCGTGTATCAAAGTGTTAAGTAAATGTGATTTAGCGGACGATTCACGCACTCAACTTTGGCAAGAATACTTAGAATGTGAACAAGGCGTTAAAACGTTAGCCGTCGCGATGAGCCAACCCGAAAAAATAAAACAACTCACCGCACTTTGTCACAAATTAGTGCCGCGTTTAGAAAGTCGTTCAAAACCTTTACACGCATTGATAACAGGCATTCCGAACGTAGGAAAATCGACGATTATTAACATTCTCGCAGGTCGAACGATTGCCAAAACGGGTGATGAACCTGCTGTGACAAAACATCAACAACGTATTGATTTGGGCGATGGTTTAGTTTTATTCGATACACCTGGTGTACTTTGGGGAAATATCGAAAATGAAAACAGTGGTTATCGATTGGCTGCAACTGGTGCAATTAAAGACACCGCTTTTACGCACGAAGACGTGGCTTCGTGGACAGCTGAATTTTTGTTGCGTGATTATCCCGAATTGATTAAAGCGCGTTATCAACTCGATATATTGCCAAAAAATGAAAATGAATTGCTAGATATTATTGGCAAAAAACGTGGCTGTTTGAAATCGGGTGGCAAAATAAATTTAGATCAAGTATCGAAAATTTTAATTGGCGAATTGCGCTCTACAACGCTTGGACGTATTACGTTAGAAACACCTGAAATGGTTGAAATTGAACTGGCAAAACTTGAAATTATTCGCGCTGAAAAAGCTGCCAAAAAACTCGCTCGTGAACAAGCAAAGAAACGTGGACACTAATTTAAAATCTTACGATGCGATTGATGCGCGATTGATTAACCATTTACAAAATGGTTTTCCTGTGTGTGAATCGCCTTATTTACAGGTTGCCAATGAATTGGATTTGACCGAATCGGATGTTTTGGAACGATTGGAAAATCTACTCGAAAATGGCACGCTTACCCGATTTGGCGCGTTATACAATGCAGAAAAAATGGGCGGTGCGTTGACATTGGCGGCAATAAAAGTACCTGAAAACGATTTTGAAACGATTACTCAAATCGTGAATGCGTTTCCAGAAGTGGCTCACAATTACGCTCGAAATCATGAACTGAATATGTGGTTTGTGGTGGCGACTGAAAACCCAGAACAACTCGCAACGACATTGACAGAAATTGCGTTACAAACCAATTTACACGTTTTTAATATGCCAAAAATTAACGAGTATTTTGTTGGTTTGAAATTGGAGGCGTAAATGAATTTTGATGAAATCGATTTGATGATTATGCGTGCGACACAAACAGGTTTACCAATAGTTCCGCAACCTTATCACGCGATTGCTAAACAACTAAATTTGCCTGTTGAATTGATTATGGCGCGTTTTGCCGCGATGCAAGAAAGTGGCGTAATTCGTCGAATTGGTGCAGTACCGAATCATTATAAATTGGGTTATAAATTTAACGGAATGACGGTATGGAATGTTCCAGATAAATACGTCGATTTATTCGGTAAAAAGATTGGGGAATTGCCTTTTGTGAGCCATTGTTATCATCGCCCACGCCATTTACCCGATTGGAATTATAATTTATTTGCGATGGTTCACGGCAAAAGTCAGGAAGACGTGAATGAACAAATTGAAACAATTGCTAAATTATTAAGCGATTGCAATTTAGGAAGTGACGTCTTATACAGTACGCGAATTCTCAAAAAAACAGGATTTCGTAGCAACGTCAGCTAAAAATTAAACGTCTGCATAGCGCATCGCTACTGCTTTAAACTCTGTTTGCAATACTAAAAATGTGTCTACCAAATCGGGATCAAAATGCGTTCCTTTTCCTTCCATAATAATTTTTACTACTTGGGAATCATCAAATTTTTCTTTGTAAATCCGCCGAGTTATTAACGCATCATAAACATCAGCAATCGCCATCAATCGAGCAGAAATGGGAATCGCATCACCGATTAAACCTTCGGGATAACCCGAACCGTCCCATTTTTCATGGTGGTAATAAACAATATCTTTGGCGTGTTTTAAAAATGGAGCCTCAACACCTAAATCTTTTTCAGCTTTCAAGAGCGCATTTAGCCCTAATTCAGGATGCGTTTTCATAATTTCAAATTCTTCAAATATAAATTTACCTGGTTTTAGCAAAATTCTATCGGGAATTCCAACTTTACCAATATCGTGCAGCGGCGCATATTTGAATAACATTTCGATGGTACTGTCATCGTCTAAAAAATGAGAAAAGCGTGGATGAAAACGTAGTTTTTTAGCTAACAATTTAATGTAATGTTGTGTGCGGTGAAGATGATTACCTGTATCATTATCGCGTGTTTCAGCTAACGATGCTAACGCATGAATGGCAATATCCTGAACAGCAACCACTTCTTGAGTACGCTTTTTAACTTCCGCTTCTAAAAATTGATTTTGATGACTCAAAAAATCCTGCATCTTTTTCATCGCAAGATGTGTTTTGATACGCGATATGACAATCGGCGGACTAATGGGTTTAGTAATATAATCGACTGCCCCGAGTTCTAATCCTTTAGTTTCATCAGCTATTTCGCTTTTTGCGGTTAAAAAAATAACAGGGATATGGCTGGTTTTACTTTCTATTTTCAATCGACGACATACTTCATAACCATCCATTTCTGGCATCATAATATCTAACAAAATCAAATCAGGTGGTACATCAGATTGAGTGATTTTAATGGCTTTTTCACCACTATTTGCCACTTTCACTTTGTAAATATCTTTGAGTAATGCACTCATCAATGCCAAATTGTCTGGCGTATCGTCCACAACTAAAATGGTTGCTTTTTCGAGTAAAGATTCTGTTACTGTCATAATTTTTATGTGAAGTTAAATGGTTTCAAAACGCCCTCGCTGCCTTTAAGATTCAAGAGCATTATTCTTTCAATAACAGAACTGCTTGCTCAAAATCGAAATTTTTAATTGCCTGATCTACTTTGCTAAACGTATCTACGCCAAGTACAAACCTTAATAAATCAACGTTATCGTCCAAAACATCATTGGCTTCGCTATCGTCATCTTTTAATAATTCATTTAATCGATTTAGAATTTCGACAAATTTTGAGGGATCTACATTCTCTACATTGTCAGGCTTATCGAGTGGTAATGCCATTTTTAGTGACGTAATCATAGCGAATTGCACCTGTTCAAATGAAGCAATTTTTGCTTCAATCACATCGTTCGATGCTTGTGTGTTAATCAGTTTTTCTAATTCTACCGCCATATTTTGCAAACCAGTTGCGCCGATATTTCCATTCACACTTTTCGCTGAATGTGCGATGCGTTCCGCTAATTCATAGTTATTTTCAGCTAACGCCATTCGTAATTCAACGATTGTATTTTCTTGATTGATGACATATTTACGTAGCATATTTAAATAAAGTGGTTTTTTTCCCATCATTCGTTTCAAACCCAATTCCACATCTAAACCATCGATATACGGTAATACATTATCAACTGGCAAATTAATCGCTATTTTTTGTGCCATTGGCAATGTTTTGAGGGGCGACTGTTTAGGTTTTACCCATTTAATTAATGCGCGAAATAATTCATCTGGATCAATCGGTTTCGCCACATGGTCATTCATGCCAGCATTCGCGCACATTTCTTTATCTTGCTCCATAGCATTTGCGGTCATCGCGATAATCGGTAGCTGTTTGAATCGAGCGTCTTTACGAATTTCAATGGTTGCCGTTACGCCATCCATCACAGGCATTTGCATATCCATTAACACGATGTCGTAATTTCGCTTTGCTACCATTTCAACCGCTTCTCGACCATCATTAGCGATGTCAACGCTCAAATCAAAATCTTCCAACAATCCAATCGCAACTTCTTGATTGAGTATGTTATCTTCCACAATTAAAATCGACGCGCCTTTAATCAATACCAATTCGTCTACAACGCTGGAAATTTTATAAAAATTATCATTTTGTATTGCATCATTTTGACCTAATATTTGCATCGCAGTATCAAATAATAATGACGCAGTCACTGGCTTAACCAAAATGTATTCCAATTCTGCCAATTCAAATTCTTTACTCATATTTTCGCCGCTATGCGCTGTCACCATAACCAAATGGGGATAAATATCCAACGGTAATAATCGAATCGCGTTTGCAGTTTCAACGCCGCTCATTTCGGGCATTTGCCAATCTAAAAATACAATTTCATAATGCCGCCCTAACTCCGCTGCTTTCTGTATCATTTCAATTGCTTCTTGACCGCTCGCCACTTGATCGACATTAAATGACATACTCAACAACATTTCATTTAAAACCAGTCGCGCAATCTCATTGTCATCAACCACTAAAACATTGCGACCACGCAAATCTGAACTTGGCACTAATTTTCTAACTACATTTTTACCTTTACCTAAGCGGGCTGTGAAAGAGAACGTGCTGCCTTTACCGATTTCACTCTCTACACCAACGTCACCACCCATTAATCTTGCTAGTTGTTTTGCAATAGCTAAACCTAAACCTGTACCACCATATTTTCGACTTGTTGATGTGTCTGCTTGTTGGAACGATTGAAATAATTTTGCCTTAGCTTCGGGTGTTAAACCGATTCCTGTGTCACGAACTGCAAAATATAACAAAACATCTGTTTCTGACTCTTCCCGTACTTTTACAGAAATAACAATTTCGCCTTCATTCGTAAATTTAACCGCATTGTTACCATAATTGATAAGAATTTGAGTCAATCGCAATGAATCGCCAGTGAGCGATTTAGGCACATTTTTATCAATATCAAAAACCAGTTCCAATCCTTTTTCATTGGCTTTTTCTGAAATCAAATTCGCTAAATTTCTTAATACTTTGTCTAATTCAAATTCAACATGTTCAATCGTCAACTTACCTGCTTCGATTTTTGAAAAATCTAAAATGTCATTCACAATACCTAATAAATGTTGACCAGAACTCTGAATTTTTTGAATGTAATCACGTTGTTTATTCGTCAAATCTGTTTTTAAGGTTAAATGAGACATTCCAATAATCGCATTCATCGGCGTACGAATTTCATGACTCATATTCGCCAAGAAATCTGATTTTATTTTTGTCGCTTCTTCCGCGAGTTCTTTTGCGGCACGCACTTCATCAGCTGCTTTTTTAGCAACTGAAACATCCCGCACTGTGACGCAAATGTTTTTAAGACCGCCTTCTAATTCAGGCATGTGACTTAAACCGACTTCAACGGGAATTTCACTACCGTCTTTACGAACACCGCGTAATTCCAAACTCGTTCCCATTGGACGTGATGTATCACCCCTTTCAAACATAAATTTTGCTCGCATTTTGGGATGATCAGCACGAATTTCTATTGGCACAAGTGAGTCAACATTTTTCCAATCCAATTCCCCCGATTCGTAACCAAATGTTTTTTCAAGCGTGTGATTACACAACACAATTTGCCCCGCTTCATTCACAACAAAAATACCCATTGGCGCAAATTCAATAATACTGTTGTACCATTGTTCAGTTTGTTTAAGCTCTACTTGTTGTGCATCCATTCGACGGGTTTGTTCTCGTGACTCATCAAGTAAACGCAACGTGTTTATATTTCGCTCCAGAATTTGCAAACTCATTGCAAGTCTTGGCATTAACTCATCAAGTAACAATTGTTCTTCATTCGTAATCGTATGAAATGTCGCGAATTCCAAAACACCCACTAAAACATCACCGTTCAAAATAGGTAAAACCATAATGTTATTAGGCGTAGCTTCTCCTAAACCTGAATGAATAGTGATGTAATCAGCGGGAGGATTTTTAATGATAATGGTCTTTTTTTCTATAGCGCATTGACCAATAAGTCCTTCACCCAATGCAAAATTTTGATTGAGATTTCTATTTTGGCAGTAGCCATAACTAGCTAGCAAACGTAACTGATTTCCAGTGTAAATATAAAAAACACCATGTCCTGAATTTATTAACGGACAAACTGAAGACATAAATTTTTGAGCCAGTGAAGAAAGTTTTTCTGCGTCTTGAAGTTCGGTAGAAATTTTTGTGACATTTTCTTTTACCCAATGTGCAGATTTTAAGCCTCGACATGTATTTCGCAGAATGGTTAAAGCGTTTGTAAATGTCCCATATTGACGTGAAAGATATAAATGTGGGACTTCCACGTCTAAATTATTATGAGCTAAATCTTCGATAAAATTTTGTAAGCGTTCAATAGAATTTGAAACTGAACGAACGATAAGAAATCCTGAAAAACCACCAAAAAATAATCCAAAAAACATCAATACAAAGGAAAACGTTTGGTTTTGTTCACTCATTTTTTTGAGTGATTCAGCCATTTTGTATGCGTCTTTTTCTTTAATAGTGGCAATCTCAGCCAAAAGCGTGTCTGCATTTTCACCAATTTCTACAAAAATAGGACTTAAAAAAATTTGTTTTGCTTGAATTTTTTTCGATTCATCACCTTCTACGAGTGAACTAATTTGTTCAATATAATGTCTATATTGCTCAATCAATCTCAAAAACTCACTTAACTGTTGTTTATTTTCTGCACTATCAAGCGTTACAGTGATTTCATTGATTTGAGACTGCAACTCAGAATCTGCTTTGTCTAAATTTTCAATCGCTTTTTTTTGAGTAAATATGTTTTCTGCAAATACCATTTGCCTTACATTTTTTCTCATGTGGTTGAGATTAATACTCGCTTCTTTGATATGAGAAATACCGATAAGATGCTTATCGTAAAGTATATTTGTTTCAACATTCAGTTTTTGCAAACTGACAATAGTATTCAAACCAATCAAAAAAATAATCAACAAACTAAAACCCCCGCCCCAAAAAAGTTTGGTGGTTAAATTTACTTTTTTTGAAGAAGGTATGAATAGTTTCATGTAATAAACTCAGCTTAAATAAGTTTGGTAGATATAACGGTCATTCTAGCAAAAGGTAATCTGCATAACACGCAATAAACTAAAACCGAGTGTGCTAACAACTGCAACCTGTGCTAATTTAACGCGCATTTATAACCATTCATTTTTTCAGAGAAAATAACATGACAACATTAGCTATTATTGGCGGTACAGGTTTAAGTGAACTCGCGGCATTTAATCCAACTCGCCGCGAAAGCATTGATACGCCTTATGGCAAACCATCGACTGATTTTTTAATCGGTGAAATTCAAGATAAAAACGTTGTTTTTCTAGCGCGTCACGGTAATCCACACGCCATTCCACCGCATAAAATTAACTACCGCGCCAACATCTGGGCATTAAAACATTTAGGCGTGAAAGATATTATTGCAGTTGCCGCAGTAGGTGGGATTACACCTGAAATGGTACCCGCGCATTTGGCTATTCCTGACCAAATTATTGATTACACTTATTCACGCGAACATACTTTTTTTGATGGTGAAGATGGTAAAGTCACGCACATTGATTTTACTTATCCATACAGTCAAAAATTACGCGCTAACTTAATTCGAGCAGCGGCTTCAGCAAATTTAAAAGTCAGTCCAATCGGTACTTACGGTTGCACACAAGGTCCCCGATTAGAAACCGCCGCTGAAATTGCCCGCATGGAACGTGATGGCTGTGATTTAGTGGGAATGACAGGAATGCCAGAAGCCAATTTAGCGAAAGAATTAGAAATGGATTACGCCGCATTAGCCGTCATGGCGAATTGGGGCGCGGGCAAAACAGCGGGGGAAATTACGATGGCGGAAATTGAAGAAAACTTACATCACGGCATGGCAAATGCCGCGATTTTATTGCAAGCATTTATGGCAGCGTATTAAAAAATGTCTAACATTTTTAAATTTGCTCAAATCGCATTACATGAAAGTAGCTGTAATGATTTACTCGATTTAACACATGAAGCACAACGGCTTGCGCTAAAAGGTGAATTGAATTTTGAATCTATTATTCCCGTGCAATCCATTGAAAAAGTAAAATTTCCTGAGCATCCTTTACTCTTGCCCCCACGCGAAATGCCGAAACGAAAACTCGGAACACCTACAGGTTTAGCAGCATTTTTTCACGCTATTGCTCACGTTGAATTTGTAGCAATTTATTTAGCATGGGATATTGTTTATCGATTTCGAGGCTTACCAGAAGAATTTTATCGTGACTGGTTGCGCGTTGCCGATGAAGAAGCACAGCATTTTGAACTGTTACGCGTGAAATTGCAGACCTTTGGCGTGGATTATGGTGATTTGCCTGCACACAGTGGTTTATGGGATTTAGCACAAGATACCGCCCACGATATTTTAGTGCGTTTAGCATTAGTGCCACGTTGTATGGAAGCACATGGTTTAGATGTAACACCACCGTTAATCGAAAAATTTAAACAACTTGGTGGTGATGATAATGCTGTCGATATTTTGAGCCGAATTTTAACTGATGAAGTGGGTCACGTTGCACTTGGCTCGAAATGGTTTAAATTTTTGTGTAACCAACAAAATTTTGATGTTGAAAACCAATATCAATCCTTGCTGTTGAAGTATTACAAAGGCGGTATGTTGAAAGGTGGCTTTAATCGTGAATTACGTTTGAGTGCGGGATTTTCAGAAACGGAACTCGATTGGCTAGTCGCCCATAGTCATTAAAAAATAGCATCACTATCGTTGATTGATGTTTGTTATAATTCTGCCCGCGTTAGGGCTTATTAAAAAACTACGCAATCAACTTTGAATTTCACTCTTTTATTTCGGTATATCGAATGACTACAAAATCTAACTCGTTTACGCCAGACCTTGATTGGACGCAAATCCGAGAAACTTCAAAATTACTTAATTTATCTGCTGGACAAGTTGAAGATATGTTAATTACAGCGGATGTTTCAGTGGATACACTGACAGATTCGTTCACGTCGATGGTTGAGCATATGCAAACTATCTACAATCATTTACAAGATTTAGATGATTCGCCTTCTCGTGAAGAAGCGTTAAAATCCTGTACCGAAACAAGTGCGCGTATTCAAGATTCGATTATCGCATTTCAGTTTTATGATCGTTTGCAACAATGTTTGCATCATGTGACTTCTAATTTAAAAGGTTTATCATCACTCGTTGAAAGTCCAGAGCGTTTGTATAATCCATTTGAGTGGCATAAATTCCAAATGGAGATTCGTTCACGTTATACTATGGAATCTGAGAAAATTATGTTCGATGCCGTTTTACAAGGTAAAACGATTGAAGAAGCCTTAGTTATCAAAGAAGCCGCCGAAGCAGAACAAACTGATGACGATGATATTGAGTTATTTTAAATTTCATGACAAAAATAAATTTGATTAGAAAAACGATTTTAATGGGTGGCGTGCTGCCAATTTTTATTACGGGTTGTACAGGATTAAGTGGTACACAACCGCCTGCGCCCGTTTATACCAATAATCGTCCGTATAATGCGCCGATGCCCAAACAAGTCGCTGTAATTATTCCAAAGGCAAAAGCCGATAAAATCGATGATGTAATTCAAATTATACCGTTGGCAGACACAACGATTGTTGAAGCGGTTGAAATTAAACCTGAACCAATTGCAGTGCCAGTTCCTAGTATTCCATCAATAGATTCGGGAATTCCAAAAGTTATTGAAGTACAGCCGCCATCTAGGCATTTATTAATGCCTACTGCACCTACAGAAACAGGGGTTCCAAAGTTTGAACCCGCTGCCCCCATTGAATTTAAAGCTGCAGAATCAGGTGCTACGTTATCGCCTGCCGTATCTGCATTGGTCACAGCTGCAAATCAAAGCACTAAATCAGGTGATATTGAGTCGGCTGCGGCAGCAATTGAACGTGCAATTCGTATTGACCCACGCAACGGTGAATTATTATATAAATTGGCTGTGTTGCGTTTGAAACAATCGAAACCAATTTTGGCGGAAGATTTGGCAAAAAAAGCAGCATTATTAGCGGGTAAAGACAACACGCTGAAGAAAAATAGTTGGTTATTGATTGCTCATGCAAAAGAAATGCAAAACGACACGGTAGGTGCTGCTGAAGCCAGCGCAAAAGCGGCTGGATTTTAGACAAAAAAAAGCGACTTAAAACAAAAGTCGCCGAGGTATTAGGAAGGATATAACACAACTGTCTTAGCTATCAACTATATGAAAATAGTTAGAAATCTAAAAATGTTGGCTAATCATAACAACAAATCATCTGAAGCAGAATGTGACAAATTGTCGCAGGCAAGCATCTCTGTTTAAATTACAAAATCACTCTAAAATACACGCAACTTAATTTTCGTTGTGAGTTCTCATGTTTTCTTATGTTTCTTCCAAATCTGAATTAGCCGTTCGGCAAAATTTAAAATGGCTGTTTGTTTTACGCAATTTAATGCTGTTTAGTGAAGCCTTTTTAATTTTCTTATCGACGTATGGCTTATATATTCATCTGCCGCTACGTCCCTTGTGGCTTGTGATTGCGAGTATTGCAGCGATTAACATTTATACTTGGTTGCGATTACAAGACCAATTGCCTGTCACCACACCCGAAATTTTCTCACAATTGGTATTAGATGTTTTTGGTATTACGGCATTACTTTATCTAACAGGTGGTGCAGCAAATCCGATTATTTGGGTTTATTTACTGCCGCTCATGATTACTGCGATTATGTTACCGCCATCATTTGCGTGGTATATGGTGATTCTGACGACGACGATGTACACGATGCTAATGGTGTACAACATTCCGTTACCATCGATTGCACCGCACGTAAATCATTCGCAAAACATGAGCTTTTCGGAGATGACCAATGTCGAAATGCTCAATCAGTTACATACGTTAAATGACCAAAGTTATTTCAATTTACACATTTTTGGAATGTGGTTCGGTTTTGTATTTAGTGCAGGATTAGTGGCTTTTTTTGTGGTGGAATTGGCAAAAACGTTGAAAATTCGCGAACGTAGTTTAGCTGAAGCGCGTGAAAATGCGTTACGCAATGAACGTGTCGTTGCGCTAGGCACATTAGCGGCGAGTGCTGCCCACGATATGGGAACACCTTTAGGCACTATGGCAATTGTAGTTCATGAATTAATACAAGATTATTCTTATTGCAATCATCCCGATTTATACGAAAAAATGGCGATTCTTCAAGATCAAATTAACCGCTGCAAAGAAGCCTTATCAGTAATGTCTGCATCAGCAGGTGAAATGCGAGCAGAATCTGGCAATGTAATGTCGTTGAGTGATTATTTAGATGATGTAATTAAACAATGGCGTACTCATAAAGTTAGTACAAAATTGAATTTTTTTATCGATCCAGATGTAGACTTAGAGGCAAAAATCATAGCCGAACAAACGCTAACACACTCGTTAATTAACATTCTTAATAACGCAGCTGACGCAACAAATTACGATTTAGGTATTGAATTTCGAGTTCATTGGGATAGACGACAAGCAACACTTAAAATTTGTGATTTCGGCACAGGATTTTCTGATGAAATTATCAAATTTGCGGGGCAAAAACCCGTTATCAGTGACAAACACGGTTTGGGCGTTGGCTTATTTTTAAGCTGTTCAACACTGCAACGATTGGGCGGAAAAATTGAATTTAGCAATCATCACGAAGGCGGCGCACAAGTAACAATCACCCTCCCCTTATTAACTAATGAGATTGAAGATGACAGCTATTGATACCCTTGATAACCCGCGTTTATTGCTGGTTGATGATGATAAAACTTTTTGCATGGTACTAAAAAGTGCATTAGAAAAACG
>CAINDC010000061.1 GCA_903847275.1 uncultured Pseudomonadota bacterium | reverse complement strand
TAATCAGACGTAACTCAGCCACAAGCTCGTACAAATCAGTAATCAGCTTGTCTTTATCTGCATGAGTCAAATCAGAGAGGTTTTTCATACTCGATAATGTGCTTGAATTCTCAGATTTTTGCAAGGGGCTGAGTAGTTACCATCTTTATCAACTAAATTCCAATCAACCACCTGTTTAATTTCTGTTTTCAATATGAGGTCAAGCCAAATACGGGTAGCGCGTCCGTTTCCTTCACGAAAAGGGTGAGCAATGTTCATTTCGACATATTTTTCGATGATTTCGTCAAAACTGATTTGCGGCATGTTATCGATATGCTCTAGCGATTGCTTTAAATACATTAACGGCGCAAAACGAAAGTTACCTTTAGCGATATTCACGTCACGGATTTTGCCAGCAAAGTGATAAATATCGTCAAACAAATAAGCATGAATAAAAGAAAGCCCCGCGAATGTGCCGACTTCTACGTTTTTAATATCACCAGAATCAAAAAGCTGTTTGGCTTTTAGCTTGCTGATTTTTTCTTCGGCTTTGGCGTGTTCAACTTGATGCATGATATTTAATTTGTTTTCTAAAATCATGCGGCATCTCCCTCAATCTCGGCGATGATGGCATCAATATCGGTGCGTAATTTATCAATCTTTTTTACTGTGATTTTTAGTTCAGCATTTAGCTCTGTAATGTCTATGACTTCGCGGGTGTCCTTAGCTTCAACGTAAGAACTCACTGATAAATTGTAGTCGTTGGTAGCTATTACGCTGTTTTCCACTGATTTAGCAAAATGGTCATCATCGTTTTTGCTATCAAACACTTCCATAATTTGAGCAATGTGTTCTTTGGTCAGCGTGTTGTTATTCGTTTCTTTTTTAAATAACGCGCTGGCATCAATAAACTGAGTTTTATTGTCTGCTTTGTGTTTGGAAAGCACCAAAATGTTGACTGCAATCGATGTGCCGAAAAACAAGTTAGGAGCTAAAGAAATAACGGTTTCGATGTAGTTGTTATCTACCAAATACTGACGAATTTTCTGCTCTGCCCCACCACGATAAAAAATACCTGGAAAGCAAACAATAGCGGCGCGACCTTTGGCTGATAAATAACTCAGTGCGTGTAACACAAAAGCAAAGTCAGCTTTGGATTTGGGTGCTAATACACCCGCAGGCGCAAAGCGTTCATCATTTATCAAAGTTGGGTCGTCGTTGCCAATCCAATTAACTGAATAGGGCGGGTTAGATACAATCGCATCAAAGGGTTTTTCATCACCAAAATGCGGGTCTAACAAGGTGTTACCTAATGCAATGTTAAATTTGTCGTAGTTAATGTTGTGTAAAAACATATTCATACGCGCAAGGTTGTAGGTTGTATGGTTAATTTCTTGACCGAAAAAACCTTCTTCAATCACATGGTTATCAAAATGTTTTTTAGCTTGCAATAACAACGAACCTGAACCTGCCGCTGGATCGTAAATTTTATTAACGGTTTTTTGCTTGTGCATGGCAAGCTGTGCAATCAGTTTGGACACGCTTTGTGGCGTGAAAAATTCGCCTCCTGATTTACCTGCATTAGCGGCGTAGTTAGAAATTAAAAACTCGTAGGCATCACCAAATAAATCGATTTTATTTTCGTGGAACTTACCAAAATTAAGCTCGGCAACGCCTTTCAATACGGCGGCTAAACGGGTATTTTTGTCTGAAACGGTATTGCCTAGACGATTACTGGTGGTATCAAAATCGGCAAACAAGCCTTTAATATCCATCTCGGATGGGTAGCCATTAGCGGAGCTTTCAATGGCGGAAAATATAGCGGCTAAATCAGTGTTCAAGTTTTCGTTTGTATTAGCACTGGCAGCAACGTTTGCAAATAGTTGACTAGGGTAGATGAAATAGCCTTTGGTTTTAATGGTGTCGTCTTTGATTTCTGAATTGATAACGTCGTCTGCGAGTGCAGCATAGTTAACGTTTTCATCACCACCTTCAATGTAACTAGCAAAGTTTTCGCTAATAAACCGATAGAACAAAGTACCTAAAACATACTGCTTAAAATCCCAGCCATCGACTGCACCACGAACCTCATTCGCAATTTGCCAAATTTGGCGTTGTAGTTCGGCACGTTGTTGGTTACTTGTCATTGTGAAAGTCCTTTTTAAATTCGTTTTAAATAGTTCAAGCGTTATGTCTTAATTACCAAATGGCAAAGAGAAACAGTTTTATATTTGGTTTTTTAGTTATCAAACATCGATGATTTTTTAAACAGGTGTTCAAAAGTGGCATAGACGGTTTCGCGTTTTTCAATAATCGCTACCAACAAAACATTATCGCGCAACGTATAAATCACTCGATATTTACCCGTTCGTATCTTTTTGAATGCCGCATAACCTTTCAGACTTTCACCTTCGACTAATCCCTCGCGTAATTTCATAATCACCGCTTTAATACTGCTGGCAATTTTTGGATTGTCTTTTGCAAGATGAGTTAACGTTTTGAACGCCTGTTTGGTTAATTTGTAATCTTTCAAGCAATGCTGTCCATCAAATCTTGTGTTTCTTTATCAGAAGCAAAACCTTCTTTAATGGCTAATTCCGCCGCTTTGGTGTACAAAATATCTTCTAATCGTGTCAGTTCGTTATAACGCTCAGATGACATTACAACGGCAATTTGTTTATCTTGCTTAGAAATGCTGACAGGTTCTACGTTTATTGACGATAAGACCGCACTAAAATTTTGTCTTGCCTCTGTTGAACTTAAAACTTTCATAGATTCACCTAAAATCAGAAATGTACAAAAAATGGTTTATTTTGTTCATTAGTTTAATGCTTTTGCTTTAATATACCAATAGGAATTTTACTATATCAATATATAAATATATTATTATACTTACAATACCTTCGCCAAAAATTAGTCTACGGCATGATGAATTCACCCAACTTTAGCGGTCTGCAAAATAAGGTCATCAATTAAAAATTGCTCTGCCTTTATGCCGAGCGATTTAATAATCAAATTCGTGTATTTACGCGCTCTACAATACCTTCGCCAAAATGAAAAATAAGTGATTTTTCAGTAACTACTCAGCCCCCCACCAAAATCAAAGGGCATCCAC
>CAINDC010000060.1 GCA_903847275.1 uncultured Pseudomonadota bacterium | reverse complement strand
TAATCAGACGTAACTCAGCCACAAGCTCGTACAAATCAGTAATCAGCTTGTCTTTATCTGCATGAGTCAAATCAGAGAGGTTTTTCATACTCGATAATGTGCTTGAATTCTCAGATTTTTGCAAGGGGCTGAGTAGTTACCTTTTTTAAATAAATTCAAAAGATACAAACCCTTATTTATTGCGAATTCCAGCAAGTAGGGAGTAAAAATCCCTACTTCCCCCCACATCGTTTTACTACTACCTGCTCATGTTACAAATTCGCCCCGACATCGTCACAAAACGTGGCGATAATTTTTAACAGCGAGTAAATAACTATGTCTTTCTCAGAAGTCACAAAAGCATCAAATGAATTAAAAGTACCCGTTTATTCAACGGTAACTCAATTTCCAACTAAGTACCCTGCGTTCACAAAAGGTGGCTTGCGTTTTCAAATCTTCAACGCAGAAACCAACGGTTTAGGTGCAAGTGGCGCGATAGTCAGAATGGGACGAAAAATCCTTATCGACGAGCAGAAGTATTTTGCGTGGATTCAAGGCGGTGCAAAATGAGCAATCAATTAACTCCATTTAATTTTGAAGGCGCAAACGTTCAAGTCATCAAAGATGAAAATAACGAGCCTTGGTTTTTGGCTAAAGATATTTGTGCGATTTTAGGTTATACAAATGTCAGCCAAACTATAAGCGATAACTGTGTTGCAAAGGGTATATCTAAACGATACACCCCTACAAGTGGTGGAAATCAAGAATTGATTTATATCAACGAAGGTAATTTTTATCGTTTAATTGTTAAATCAAACAAGCCAGAAGCGGAACGTTTTGAAAGTTGGGTTTGTGATGAAGTGTTACCTCAGATTCGCAAAACGGGCAGTTATTCAACGCAACAAAAACGATTAACCGCAAATGAAATTTTAGCGCAGTCGGCAATGGCGTTGGTTGAACATGATAAACGATTAGCCGCAACAGAGCATGAAGTAAAGAAAGTTGTGGCAAAAGTCGAACAAACAGCTTCAAGAGTTGAACAAATCAGCGTTGACTTACGAAACGGTGTACCACGCGGATTTATTTCAAAGAAAAATGCTAGACGAATGTACTCGCAAGGCTTGAGCAATGACGTATTTGAAAGGGCATTGACGGCGTATAACGTACCAACACAAAAATATGTTCATTACGCTGAAGGACACCAAGTGCAGACATTTGCGTATCAAGAAGACCACATACCTACAGCAATCGCGCATTTTATTCGTGACCTTGAGCAAAAAACGTCCTGCCAATGTTTTTCGCGTGTTTTAAATAAACGTGTTAATTACGTCAAGATTCCAAATTATGGCTTAAAAGGTGGCGCGTCAACGGGGGTATCGAATCATGTTTAACAAGACCCGCGATTTTGCTCGTATCTTCATTATGAAGAACGCATCAATTTCAAAAATCCGCTTGACCAAAAGCACCACAACAACGAAAATGACTGCACCTCGAAACATCGAGGGCGGACGTGGAAATCCGTTACCTAAAGGCGATAACAACTCGCCGCAATTAAAAGCGGTTTTTTTGTGCCTATCATTTTTTAATTTAGTCGAATTCGACCTAATTAAACTCAATATCATGATGGTGTTGTTTGGGCAGCCCTTGTGGCTGGTCGTACCTTTAGGCGGCATTTCCACCCCATTCAACACCGTCACCAATACTGTGGAAAGTATCGGTGTCGGTTTTATCCTTCAAACTAAAGGTATCACCGATGAAAACTAATCAAATCACAGGCGCAATCCGTCCTGACCTATCACACCGTTACGCCTCATCAACTGTGTTTTCACGAACCGCAAATTTAACTGATTCAATTGAATTGATGAGCAGTCGCGCCATTGGCGTATTGGATTTGCTTGCGACGCAATTTGAAGACGAGAGCGCGAACACGTTAAACAACAATTCAATTTATTTGGCGATTGATAGTGTTATTCAAGAAATTCGTAACTACTCAGCCCCCCACCAAAATCAAAGGGCATCCACGAAAAGACGAAGTTAACGCCTCGAGCATATTGTGACCTTGTTTTTTAGCCGACGAGAGGTAGCTGCGAATCCGAAAGAATAGACGCGCACCGAAAT
>CAINDC010000059.1 GCA_903847275.1 uncultured Pseudomonadota bacterium | reverse complement strand
TAATCAGACGTAACTCAGCCACAAGCTCGTACAAATCAGTAATCAGCTTGTCTTTATCTGCATGAGTCAAATCAGAGAGGTTTTTCATACTCGATAATGTGCTTGAATTCTCGGATTTTTGCAAGGGGCTGAGTAGTTACGTATTATTCGATAATGTCTGCATGGATATTGCTCCGTCTTAATTAAAATTACGGAGCAAATTTTGCGGGAGTTAAACTATTCAATCGAAGATATTCAAAAGATTTTTTAGTGTTGAATCTTCCAAGTTTGTGGAAGATTCGCGTCTATTTTTTCTTTTGAATCTTCCACAAAAAATTAAGCAACTTGTGCTAATGCCTTGCGAACATCATCAAAGCTAACGTCAATTTTTGGTGAATTGATGACAACGGTGGCAGTGATAGCAATTGCTTTCATTATGTCAGTAGTAATAGGTACTTTGTAATCATTGAGCAATGCGCCAAAAGCACGAACATATTCAATGCTTATGTTACTTTTTCTTGAATTTATCGCACTGCCAATAAATCCATCTATGCTAGGTTCAAATTCTTTGGCGGCTGTACTTACCGTTTTAAGCATTGCTGAAAAATAAGGAGATGCTCCCCACGCATAGCGCAATGTGTTTCTTCTTTCTTCTTCATGCGTAATTATTGGTTTTTCTCCTTCTTCAAGAAAAACGACTTTAAATTCTATCGGTTCTTTTTTGTCATATTGGATTTGATTATCAGATTGTTCTCGTTCTGGTAAATCACCTAATATGTATTTACGCATTGAACGCCACATATACAGATTATGATTATTCATGTTGTGATTATCTGTATTAGATAGTAATGCGGGGATTGATGAAAATTCAGCAGGGCAATACACACCAGTATTTGTGATTTCATCCAGAAGATTAGCGAGTTTATCGGCTGTTTTTGCAATGTCTTTTCGTAAATCATCAGCTTTTTTCAATGCTTCACGACATTTTAAAAAATCAACTCGAGCTGCCCATGCGCCATGAATAAAACTATCAATTTTTGCTTGCGAGTTTTCTTCATCAAAAAAATCAGTGACCAACGATTTATAAGCATCCTTCATTCTAGCGTCATGTATTAACCGTTTAAGGGTTGATATGTCTTCAGCTAGTTCATTGCGATATTTTTCAGTTTCCCTTAATTTTTCGTGATAAACCGAGTTATTATCCTGTTTTATTTGTAATTTGAGTTCAGCAATTTCATTATCGTATTCTGCTAAGGATGGTTCCCAATGGCTTAGATAATGCAATGCGTGTTGACGCGCTCCTTCTGGAACATAACTTGGAAAATCCATAAATACCGCCTTTCTTTGTTCAAGATTATTTGGTTACTTTGAGCGTATCTAAATAATCCGCCCATGATTGCATCATTTTTCGGCGTTCTTCTAAATGTGCTGTTCTGTTGTACGCTCGACCGTTTGGGTCTCTTACGGCGTGTGCTAATTGATGTTCAATAAAATCAGGTCTGAATCCTAATACTTCATCAAGTAACGTTCGTGCCGTTGCTCTAAATCCATGTACTGAAACTTCCTCTTTGCTAAATCCCATACGTCGCAATGCCGCCAACAAAGCTGCATCAGACATACAGCGCGAACCATCAGGGGTACGTTCACTGGGAAACACAAAACGTCCATGCCCCGTAATTGGTTGTAATTCTTGAATTGTGTTAATGACTTGATTTGCCAATGGCACGATATGTTGCACATTGGTTTTTGTGACCAAGTAACGCCATTCTTTAGTGTCAAAATCAACGTGCGCCCATTCCATATTGCGTAATTCAATAGGTCTAACAAATACCAGTGGCGCGATTTGCAAAGCAGTTTTAACCATCAATGAACCGCTGTAACTGTCTATAGCTCTAAGTAATGCGCCTAATGCTTTTGCATCGGTAATCGCTGAAAAATGCCCCCCATTAACGGGTTTTAGTGAACCCTTCAACGCTTGTGTTATGTCTGTTTCTAGCCGACCTGTTACGATTGCATAACGAAAAACGCTGCCGCAAGTCCATAGCATTCTGTGTGCTGTTTCTATGGCGCGTTCTTCAATTTTGCGTAACACGTTTAGCAACTCAACGGCTTTAATATCCAAAACAGGCTTACCGCCAATGTAAGGAAAAATATCGCGTTCAAGTCCACTGAGTATGCGTTTTCTGTGACTGTCTGATTTATCAGCCATGTTGCGCTCAAACCATTCACGCGCCAACACTTCAAAACTATTTGCTGCACTATCGGCTTTCGCTAATTTAATTGCCTTTCTGTTTTCGCTTGGGTCAATGCCGTCAGCAAGTTGTGAGCGTGCCTCATCTCGTTTGTCGCGTGCTTGCTTCAAACTTGTTTCAGGATAAATGCCTAATGCTAATGTTTTTCGCTTACCGCCAAAACGGTAGTCCATACGAAAATACTTTGAGCCATTTTGACTAACTAATAAGTACAAGCCTTTTTCGTCTGTGAGCTTGTAAGGCTTATTAGTATTGGGTTTTGCATTTTTGCAGGCGGTATCTGTAAGCATTGACGGTATCTAGTTTATAAAATGATGATATGCCGTCAAAAATACCGCCTTTGATGACGGTATGTCAATAGATTATATTGGACACCATAAGACAATAAAAAAACCCACTAAGCTAGATAACTTGCGGGATTATGGATGTGTTTAGATTGTATTGAATGCTGATATCGCGCCCCGAAGCGGAATCGAACCACTGACCTATCCCTTAGGAGGGGATCGCTCTATCCTACTGAGCTACCGAGGCAACGAGTAGCAAGTTTAACATAAAGTTTGCGTGAAATTGCGCGTTAAACTGAAACAAAAGTATTTGT
>CAINDC010000058.1 GCA_903847275.1 uncultured Pseudomonadota bacterium | reverse complement strand
TTTTTTCAAACCATGTTGAATTGTTCGATACACTATTTTTGCGTTTGACATTGGTAGTAACCATAAAATCGAAAACTATATTTTTATCAATTGCTTATACTTTTTCAAGTGTCTTTTCAAAAGTGTACGGTAGTGAATTGCCAAATGAACCGTGATATTCACCCGTAATTTTTTGCTTCAAATCACCGTTTGAAATTGCATTTGTAACGCGCATCACCTCATTTAATGTTGCGTCAATGGTATCTAATGATGAATTCATATCGGTTTTAATTTTATTGTAATCACCTTTGAAATCACCCGTTATTCGTGACTTCAAATCACCTTGCGCGATTTCACTCATGGTAATGTTTACGCTGATAATCGTGTTGTTTAATGCTTCACGCATACGGGTAATTGAATACAATAAACTTTTTTTATCGTTTGGCAGAAGCTGAACTTTCCCCGATAAATCTCCATTTGAAATTTGTCTTACGATATTTGCAACATAAGCGGGTTCGCCGCCAAGTTGTGCCATCAATTGATTCACCATTGTGCGAATGAATAACAACGTGAAAAAAAAGATGATGCCAGCAATGATGCTGATAATGCTCAAATTCATCAGCATTTCATTTTTAAGTGTTTGTGCTTGTACCTTTAAATCGACCGCTAATTTATCTTCAACAATTTTCATCATGTCGATACGTGCAGTCATGACTTCGATCCAATAGCCAGTATCAATGCCTAATTCAACATCAAGTGGTGAGGTTAAAACTAACTTTTTGATGCGTTCAACTTCTTCAACAGGTTTGCCAATCACTGTCTTTTCATAAAATGCAATTTGTTCTGGAGTTGCTTGATTTTTAAATTGAGCAAGTGCGACTTCAAAAGCACTGATATTTGCCGAAACTTTTAACAAGGTGGGTAAATCCGTTTTTCCATTTATCAGAATAGCCGCCACTCGAGCGCGAGTGCGACCTGTTCGCTCTTTCATGTTTAAATAACTTAAATATGAATTTGCGACTTGTGATGTTTTATTGTCAGTAATTTTCTGAGTGGTAAGTGAAATGACTGCGAAAAATGAATCAATTATATTTGTATATTTAACGGTGAATTCATCTCCATTTCCTTGAAATGAATCCGCTTTTTTACGTATTTCGTCGAGATTATTTTTTAATATGGTGAATTGTTGTATGTTCTCGCCAGCGGCTTCATTTAATAAAATTTTAAATGCTTTATCGCTGTCAGTTCTTATAACTGGCAGTTTATCTGCCATTTTTTCACCATGACTGCCGACAAATGCCAGCGTTGTTCCGCGTTCTTTTTGGATGTTATGAACTAGCGCACCGATATTTACAAACCCTTCGGTGTCTTTAATAATTTGTGATGAGCTGGATAATAAGATTACATTTTCATTGACCATCATTCCACCAAAACCCAGAAAACCAAGCGTGGGCAAAAGTAGCATCAAGAGCAATTTTTGTTTAACGGTAAGATTATTTAACATTTTTCCTTCCTAAATTTTTATAGTTGTTATTTTTAAAAGGTGTGTATTTTGAAAATACAATGTTAAATCCGTTAAAAATAGTGTCGTTATTATAATATTACCAATGTAACGGCACTTCAGCAAAATTGTGTAGGAATCTTTATGTATGAGTTTGACTTTAAAAAAGTCAAAAGTAGAATGACAG
>CAINDC010000057.1 GCA_903847275.1 uncultured Pseudomonadota bacterium | reverse complement strand
GGTAAAAAAGAGCAACAATACTGGCTTTGGCATGTTATTGAGCATCGCACAGGAAAAATTTTAGCATATGCTTTAGGACGCAGAACGGATGAAGTTTATCTACAATTACGTCAATTACTTCGTCCATTTGGAATTAAACGCCTTTATACCGACAATTGGGGCGCATATACCAGACATCCATTAGTTATTGGCAAGCGAAATACCCAGCGCATTGAATCTAAACACCTGAATTTCCGTACTCGGATTAAACGGTTAGTACGAAAAACGATTTGCTTTTCTAAATCTTTTCTCATGCACTCGGTCGTTTTCGGGTTATTTATCAATCGATATGAATTCGGTCTTGTTTAACTAACATCCACAGAATTGAAACACCTCCATTTTTTGAACCAAAACTGTCTTAAATTCTCACCTGCATTGGTTTGTGGGGACTATCGACGTGAAATTGTGGGTAATCGGGTGCCTTAAACCATGCAAAAGGACTTTTTCCAACGTGAAATGTAACTTTTAGTTTATCTTCATCTGAAATGGTGTCTTCACCCCCCATTGATAAAATCAGTGCGTAATCGCCTTTTTTATCTAAAACACTTTGAGCTTCAACCACGCCTTTTGAATAAATTTTAGGTTCGACGCGATTTAATTCTCGTATTTCTTTGAAGTCATTTTCTTTATTACCTGTTTTTTCAATTTCTACAATGCGAATTCCAATTGGTATTTCACGAATATCACGATCAATTAAATCGGCTGCAAAAAATGCTTGCCCTACATCTGGCAATTCTTGGCAATATGGTGTTAACAACGCTTCGCGCTCATCGCCTTTTTGAGGTTTTAAATATGCACTAAAATGTACTGCATAAAAATCATTAGTGACCAAACAACCTATGCTATTCACGTCTGCTATTTGTGGTGGAGTCCCGAGTTTTTCCGACATATCGCAACCTATTAACGAACTAATAAATATCGCGATTAAAATAAATTTATTTTTCATAAATTACGGTTTAATAGTGAATTGAAATTTACCTGTGACAATATGTGTGTCAATTGAAACAACACGGTAACGCACAGTGTAAGTATCTGGAGGTAAGTTTGGAACAGTACAATACAAATGGGAGCTGTCGAGCATTTCTTGTTGTACATCTTTATTATCAACACGATTACCTTTGCTATCGATGACCGCAACAGCTTTGTATTCACTCCCCACTTTATCGTTAAACCACACGTCAATTTTTTGTGGAGAAACAGTAATTATTGCGTTTTGTTCTGGTTGCGATTTAACCATGATTGCGTGAGCAAAAACTGAAAATGGCGATATGATAGTGAAGGAAAAAACCAATAATTTTAAAATATTTTTAATATGGTTGGATTTCATAAAAAGTTAATACTTGAATTAAGAAAAAAACTTATTATAACCTGACTTTACTATCGTACACTTTTTTAAAAGATACTTTCACTACCGTACACTTTTTACGCCCGTTTTTCATAGAATCAGACTGAATTGAGGCAACGCTTGCCCGTTGCGAAGAAAATAATTTAATAATCGTTTTCCAAGCTGAAATAAACTCAAATCACAACGGTCTGTTCGATG
>CAINDC010000056.1 GCA_903847275.1 uncultured Pseudomonadota bacterium | reverse complement strand
CATCGAACAGACCGTTGTGATTTGAGTTTATTTCAGCTTGGAAAACGATTATTAAATTATTTTCTTCGCAACGGGCAAGCGTTGCCTCAATTCAGTCTGATTCTATGAAAAACGGGCGTAAAAAGTGTACGGTAGTGAATCACTGGTAAATATCAAGAGTTTTATCCTAATGGAAAAATATCGTGGGAATACGTCTACAAAGATGGAAAATTCACGTCAGTTTCTCGATGGACGGAGACTGGTCGTGAAACAAATGCCAGCTGGTATCGGAGTGTATTTAATGAGGAAGGTTATAAATCATCAAGTGCTATAGAAAGAAGAAATGGTATTGTTTATTTGCCAAATTCTAACAAACCTTATACGGGTAATTGGGAAGTATTTTATCCAAATGGTCAAATAAAAAAACGAGGTACTTTTGTTGATGGTAAAGAAGATGGAATTCAAAGTATGTGGTATAAAAACGGACAAAAACAAAATGAATCCATTTATAAGGATGGTTTAATCAACGGATTGACCGTAACTTGGTATGAAAACGGACAGAAAGACAACGAAGGCATTAGAAGAAATTCTAAAAATGAAGGAAAACTAACCTTTTGGTATGAAAACGGAAATAAAAAATGGGAACAGTATTACAAAAATGACATGCAAGATGGGATAAGCACAAGTTGGTATGAAAATGGACAAAAAGAATTTGAGACACATTACAAAGACGACAAAATGAATGGGATAAGCATATCTTGGGCTAAAGATGGTAGCGAAAGAAGGGAAAGTTATTACAAAAATGGTGAGTTAATTCAAACACCACAAAAACCATCTGTTGAAATTAAAAGCTCCACATGCGAATCATATTCTAATTTAGCCAAGACAGTAATGACAGCTCGGCAGGGTGGAATACCTATGTCGGAGGTAATGAATACGATTTCAGAAATTACTAAACAGCTTGCAATCACAGCCTACGAAAAACCACGATTTACCAGTGATGGATATAAAACCAAAAGCATCGAAGATTTCCGTGACAAGGCTTATCTTGACTGCGTGAAGGCGGCAAGATGAAAAAACTAATCTCAATTTGCTTCTTAGCAATTTTCACATCAAATGTTTTCGCGTTGTCACTCGATGACAAACTCAGCGCGTGGCGCAGTGCTTCATCTTCCGAACAATCCAAAATGTGCGAATCCATCGCCAACGCACTCAAAAAACCAAACGTAACCGCTCCTGATTTGTGCATTTATTTGTCCGAAATGTCGAGCGGTGGTGAAGTAGATTTTATGAAAATTTCCCAATTAGCCGCACTCTACGGAACTCTGGCGCAATAACATGAACGGTTTAGATAATTTTGAAAAACGCTTTTTGTTTCGATTAACGCGGGCATTTGCCATGTTCGTGATTTTAGCCATTTTCCTGATACTGGGATTAGGCGGTTTATTCTTCCTGAGTAAATATGAAGAAGTGAACAGCAAAGTGACTGCTGTCGAAATTGTTGATATTGTCAAACCACCTGCTACCGCGCCATCTCCTGCAACGTCTTCACTTTCATTGCAAACTCAAAAACGCGAAGATAATTCATTGCCTGCGATAAAAACGCCGTTTGTTTTGCAGAAAAATCTCAACATGCCTGAAAAAATCAAAGTGGTTAAAGATTGGCTCGATGATGTGCCACTGGATAAAGAGCAAGAATTTATTGACGAAATGGCAGCCGCTGTGACGGAAGCTGAAAAATTGAATTTAGCCGCAGCTGAAACAATGGACGCTTATCATCGTGTCAAAATGCGCCGCTTGAAAGCAGAAAATGCCGCTGAAGAAAAAAGAGAACACGACCGTTTGTATATGATTGGCGCGACGTTATCAGCTGTTGCGTTGATTGCCTTGTTTAGCTTGATTCTCGTACTGCTCGCCATCGAACGTAACACCAGACAGGTAGAAAAATGAAATTCAAATTTTTTGCGGTAGCCATGCCGTTGGCGTTAATGCTCACCGCTTGCGATAAACAAGAGGAAAAGTTTGCTGGTTTTACAGCCGTTAGCGTGGATAAAAAAGCGGCGAAATTTTACCTCGACACCAATACCGTTAAACGAGATCGTAGCGGCTGGGTGAGTTTTAACATGGTCAGAGATTTGACCGACAGTTATGTGATTCAAAATGCCGACACGAATTGTGAGAGCCGTTTCGTTGCAGAAGAAGGTGTGAAATATCGCCAAGACGGTACAAGCCAAGAAAAGTTTGCTTCTGAAACCGTGACGTTACCAACAGATAATGCTGACGTGACGGCATTGGTCAAAATGGCGTGCGATAAAGCAGAAGAAAATCGAATGATTACGGGAGCTTTTGATGATGGCAAAGCTCTTGAAATTTTGTTTGGCAATTACGATGCGAATACAAAAACGGCATCTTGGGAAAATATCGATCCGCCGAGCAGTTTAGAAGATTACGACAAATTTTCGGGTAAAACAGGAACCGTAAAAATATTGGAATCGAAAGAATTTATTCAAGATGGTAAGACAAAGCACGTTTTGTTGACTTCAACAGTGTCTAACGATTCTCTTAATGAGCCTTTTCATGATGTTTTGCTTAGTTCTACCATTTTTTTGAAAAATGGGGCTGCGTGGCGAATTGAACAAGAATATCGTTATGTAATTGTTGCTCCTTGGGAATTTGAAGCAGCGCACTTGCAAATTATTGGTAAAAATAATTACGGACTTCTTGCTCAAAATACAGATTATCTTGGTCATACAACAGCATCGTTATATGACGTAAAAAGATCCTTGCCTTTACTGAAATTGGATGAATTAAGTTATGGTAATTTAATTTTCACAGGTTCTGAAGATGATTATCCAGATTTAATAATTTCTGGAGTAAATAATGATAAAGAACAAGAGATTTACAGATTTTTGAATGGCAAATATGAATTTTTAGGTAACGGAGATTTAAATGAATCGCTTCGAAGTATTTTTTTGGATGAATTAAAAAAAGACTATAAAACTAAAATTTGGTTTAGTCAGTCATTTCAAGATGGTAACGATAAAATTCATGTGTTGTTCACTAAAACAAACTCTCTTACCGATGATGGTGAGATAGCCGATTGTTATAGATGTAGTCTTAGCATTGGAATTATAACGTACAAACAACAACCTAATAACCGATGGGAGATTGTTTCCAGAATAAGAGATATAGATGAAATTGGACAATGGGGTAAATTGCCTGGACATAAAAAAGCCGAAATACGCCAACTTTCATCAAATGTAAAATTATTCACTATCCACACAGAGGACTTGGGATACGGTATGAGTGGTGGAACAACTGTAGGTGCAGATGTTTTATTTTCTTATTCAAATGGACATTGGAGTAATTTGGGATTTATCGTCACAAATGGCGATAATGCTGGAAACTGTGATGATAAAGATAGCGAAGAATATCCTTGGCGGGCGTGTTATCGCTACACTGGAGAGTTATCAATAATTCCCAGTAATAAAGAATTCCCCGATTTATTATTAACGAAAACATTCGCAGTACCTCATGGAAATCCTGTAGGTAAGGTTACTTATTTTTTCAACGGTAAAAAATACGAAGAAAAAAATGATGCACAAGTCCCAACCGTCAAAAATGAAAAAGCAGCAGTCGTTCAAGATACGTCGGCTGCAAAATCATCCATCATGCAGATGATTGATTACGCCGTTGATAATGGCGGCGTTGGTCACGAATCTGAAATCCAAGAAGCAAAACTCAAAATCGAATCTTCTCCCAAACCTAAAAAAGGCAATAAAAAATCCGCACGCAAAATTAACGATGAAGGTCATGCGCTATTAAACAAGCAGGATATTGATGGCGCGGTGGCAAAATTTTCTGAAGCCCATCGTTTAGATACGTCGGATGTCGAAATTGTTGGTAATTTAGGTTATGCCTATTTGAAGCAAAAGAATTTAGAACTTGCTCAACAAAAGTTGATTGACACTTTGACGTTAGCCCCTGCCAGAGCAGCTGCGTGGTCAAATTTGGGTGATGTGTTTGCATTGAGTGGTGATGAACACAAAGCGGTTGCTTGTTATGCGAACACTTATCGGTTTTCAAAAGATATGGCAAAAACGCATCAATTTATGAAAAAAATGAATGCGGCTGAAGATGTGCCTGCTTTGAAACAAGCTAGAGATGGCGTGATGAGTTGGGCGCAGAAAGTTTATCCTGAACTTCAATAACGATTATCTATGAAAAAAATTCATGATTTCTGTGCTGATAACACGTTTGTAATTGCGTTAATTACGATTTTTGTTGTTATTTTTTCGTATGTTTTTAATTTTCATGCTCACAATTTTAGTGAAAACAGTGGCGACTGGGGGACATTTGGCGACTTTTTTGGCGGGACATTAAATCCGTTATTAAGTTTTTTAGCGTTAATAATTTTGTTGCGTACTTTTGCAATGCAAAAAGAAGAGTTAAATGTTCAACGTCAAGAATTAAAAGAAACCAAAGAAATTTTAAAAATCCAAACTAAAACACAAGTCAAACAGCAGTTTGAAAGCACATTTTTTGCGCTTTTGAATGTCCATAATCAGGTTTTAAAAGACTCAGACACGAATTTAGTTGATCTAGGCAAAGTGTTATTTAGAAGGGCTGAATTTTCTGAAATGCGTGATGACGAAGAAAATAACGAATCATGCAAGGAAAGTAATTTTATAAAATTATGTGTCGCAAAAAAACGTATGGAAGAAAGACCTTATTTGTGGGGACAGTATTTTTTCACTTTATACGAACTATTGAAATTTGTTGCTGTTAATTCACCTGATAGCAAAATAGACATAAATTTTGATGCTGAAAATTTAGAGAATAGCGAAGTTGGTTTGAACGAAAAAACATATAGCGACATCGTGCGAGCATCTATTCCAAATGATGTTTTATATTTGTTAGCTGTAGTTTGTTATTGCGAGCATGACGCAAATGATATTTATCGGAAATACAAACTGCTAATTGAACGTTATGCTCTTTTTAAACATATTGAATTTGGTTTAAGTAAGAATAAAACTGATTTTGCCATTCTGGAAGATATTTTGGATTACTATGATAAAAAGGCATTTGACAAGGATAAGGTGTAAATATGTTAAATAAATCTAATGACCATTTTTTAACCAAAATTAAAATCACACAATTCAAATGTTTTTTTCATTTCAAAGCTGAAGGTTTTAAGCGTGTTAATTTGATTGGTGGCAAAAACAATGTTGGCAAAACGGCTTTTATGGAATCGTGTTATATCAATGTTCATGGTTCTACTGTTGATTATCTCATCACAGCACTTACCGATATTAAGTATATGCGAGAAAACGTCAATTTAATTAACACTGAGAGTAAAACTGACAACGGTAAATTTTTAGATGCAACTAAGTGTTATGAAGTTTCCTCTGATGTTGATTTTCAGTCATATTCACTGAAAGAAGGTGATGCGAAAAAAGAATATCATTTAAAAATAGGCTATTCGTCTGACGTGAATGTTCTCAATGCAAAAGATGTTTCTATTCGAGTTTGTCGTAAAAACAACGTTGCTTTTATCGATAATGTTGGCTGGACTGATCATGATTTGACTAAGAAATATGAAGTTATTCAGACTTACGATAAAGAATCAGAGTTAAACGATTTCATCTTTGCATTTGATAGTGATATCGAAAGTTTTAAAGTTATAGGTGATAAACCTCAATGTAAGGTTAAAAATCAATACCGAGAAATAACAGAATTTGGTGATGGACTAAGACATTACATCTCGATTATTTGTGCGTTGTATGCGTGTGAGAATGGTTATTTATTTATTGATGAAATCGACAACGGTATTCATTACACACAACTCGATAGATTGTGGACATTGATTTTTGAACTGTCTAAAAAAACAAATTGCCAGATTTTTGCCACTACACATTCAAAAGAAATGCTTGAATCATTTGCACGAGTGGCTAAAAAAATGGATGAGAAAGACATTAGTTACACCACGTTGGTTAAAAATAAACAGAGTGAAATTGTTGCCGTTACTCGTGATTATGAAATGCTTTTAGATAGCATCGAACAAGACCGTGAGGTACGCGGATGGTAAAAGTAGCGATTGTTTGCGAAGGTAAAAGTGACAGGAATTTTTTTAAAAAGTTAATCTCGCGTCTTGGATTTGCTGAAAGCAACATCAGTTTTTATATTCTCGGCGGTAAAAGTAAATTTTTTGAATTGGAAAATAGAAATTATCAAGACATAAAACTCGAAGTAGACAGCGGTCAAATCGATAACATTTTATTTGTCATTGATGCCGACGATGAAAAAAGCGACATGAAAAACGGCGGTTATGAAAATACGCAACGGGCTTTAAATGCGCTTATTTCAGAATTGGGTTTTGAGGGGATTAGCAGGATTTTCATCATGTGCGACCCGACAACTAAAACGGGGTATTTGGAATCTCTGATTTTATCAACCATTTCGGAATCGCAACGGAATTGCATTTCGTGTTTTTTGGCGTGTTCTGAATTTGAATCAAAAGAAAATCACAAGGCGATTTTAAATCAAATTTATGATTTGGCTTATCCGAATGCACCGTTTGATTTTGAACATTCATATTTTGATGAGTTGAAACAAACGTTAAGAAATCTTTTTGAGGTAGTTTAATTGCACAATCGTGCAATCACCCGCTTCACTTGTAACGCTTGCCAATTGTTACTCCCATTAGGCGTAGGTAATCCCAATGCTGTTAGGGTTTGAGCAATCTTGTAACAAGTGTCACCCTGACGGTAATAATCCATCACCACTTTTTCATACTTCGCATTTCGTAGCAGTGCATTATTTTTAGTTGTCTCTGCCGCTTTCTGTCTGTTAGCAACCGTCAATGTTTTCAAATTCCCCAGTGATTCACCTCTGGCACGTTTCGCTGCCAACGCCGCTTTAGTACGTTGTGAAATTAACGAACGTTCTTTTTCAGCAAGTGAAGCATAGATGTGTAGTTGAAACGGGTCAACATCCATTCCTAATTGCGTCACATAAAACGGCACACCAAATTTCATCAAGCCTGAAATAGCGTGAACATCACGGGATAATCTATCGAGTTTGCTGACAATCAAAATACAGTTTTCTTTTTTACAACGTTCGAGTGCTGACGTTAAAACTTTACGAGAGCTGATGTCATCCTTCCCACTTTGTACTTCGATAGCCGTATCCATCAACTCAATGTCATTGATTTCACAGAACCGTTCGATGTCACGTTGTTGCGCTTCCAATCCTAACCCCGATTTGCCCTGCATTTTAGAACTGACACGAATGTAACCGATGGCAGATTGATTAGCCATGTTTCGCTTTTTCCAGCAATTCTAAACCCCGCTGTTCATTACCCCGTCCACGACTAGCCCGAATTTCAAACTGGGTTTTTAAATCAAATTCCGCCAGCATCAAAGTAGTGGCTTCTTCAAGTAAATGATTGATACTCACACCTTTACTTTTCGCCAACTCTTTTAAGCGTTGATGCTTGGTATCTGGCAAACGAAAACTTAACGCGCCCATGCTAACCTCTCTGTAAAAATTGTTCAGGTGTCAAAATAGCGATGCGAGGAAATAATAACTCGCCTGTCACTAAATCTTTGATGTTACGCGATACGATGCACTCAGCATGACCTGCCACCGCTAATTCGATTAAATGATTATCGCCTTCATCACGCAGATTCGGTCGCCAACCGTAATAAATTTCAGTCCACCGACATGACGCTAAGAAAATATCGAGTAACGCATTGCGTTCTGCTGAATCTAAACGACAACGATCAAATAATTCTTCACGACCTATTACGTCAACGTATTCGGAAAATAACGTTGTGCCAATAATCGGCTGATGGTTTTTGCGTAAGCAACTGGCAATGACTTCGGTAGCAGAATGTGAACCCATGCACGCGCCGACTAAGATGTTGGTATCGATAACAATAATCATGGGCTTATGGTATTAAATATGATACCAAATAGCAAGAACTATACAAAACTGAAAGCTCGTTCAGTTCTGTATATAAACCGTAAAAACGCTAATTTCAGCCGCCTATATAAAGGAATAAAAATATTTTTCAGCAAACTTAAACAAAACGAGAGAATGTCCCACGAAGAACTATGAACTAATAAAAATCCCCGCCGCAAGCGGCGGGGTATTAAGTTGAACCTCTTCGCGGACTAAATTTGATATTCACACTACGCCACAAGTGGCGGGGAATTAACCCGAAGAGATTAAAAATAGAAGGGGAAATTTAGCGTTGGGATTATTTCTAAAACTATTTTTGATTTCCAAAGCCAGCACTACCGAAACTACCAGAATCAAAAAATGTTTAGGTTTTTTTTGGGGGGTGCTGATTTCGATTTTGATTCTGGTTTTTAATTGTGGAATTTCTTATAGCAGTGCTTTTACGACTGACTTTTTGCCAAAAATAGAATTTATCGTATTTTAAAATGTGCCATTTCAATCGCCAAATTTCGTGTTTG
>CAINDC010000055.1 GCA_903847275.1 uncultured Pseudomonadota bacterium | reverse complement strand
CGGCATTATTGGTGCATCACTCGCGGGTTTAATGAATGGTTTAATGCCCTGCCCGCTTACGTTTGCGATGGCAGTGAAAGCGACTTCTGCACCGACCATTTTAGATGGTGGTTTGTTAATGCTGACGTTTGGCGCGGGAACACTGCCGACGATGCTGTTTATCAGTATTGCGTTTGGTAAAATGAACGCACATTTTCGCGGTTTGATGCTGAAAGCCGCCGCATTTATTATGATTGCGATGGGCTTAAATACAATTTACATGGGCTTATCGTTTTATTCGCAAGAAACGTTTCAGCACCACAATTTTGTTCACGATGTTAAAAATGAAATTGACGCGGCGATTATGTTTTTGCTGCAAATGCTGGAATACTACAAAGGCTTGCTGAATAACCTACAAAATTCAGGCAGTTAATTTCTTCAAACTTACCATTTAATTTTATGACTTTAAATCCCGAACAATTACTTTCATTTTCGCCATTGCATCGGTTGCAATGGGAAGAAGTACAACAAAAAACTGTTATTTTGTATCCTGAAGGCATGGTTGAATTAAACCAAAGTTCCGCAGAGATTTTAAAATTATGTGACGGCACACGCACACTTGCATCACTTGTTTCTGAATTGGAAACTAAATTTAAAACATCGGATTTGACTACTGATATTACAAATTTTTTAGAAATCGCTTTGAATAACGGCTGGATTATTCAAAACGACGCTTAAAGATTCTATTTGCTCGTTTAAAACAAGTGTTCAAGTTCAATAGCCGCGCCAAAATCCTCAATGAATGCGATAATAACCGCTGGTAATTTTAACTCTCGGAATTTTTATCATGATTGAAAATCTTAATCCCCAAGAAGCGTGGGATTTACAGCAACAAAATCCTAAAGCGGTATTAATTGACGTAAGGACAAAGATGGAACATCTATTTGTTGGACATCCGCCTTCGGCAATTCATATTCCTTGGAAAGAATCACTAGATTGGCAAATAAATTCGTATTTTGTTGAACAAACCCGCCTTGTTATTGAAGATTTGAATACCCCAATTTTGTTGCTTTGCAGAAGTGGTCATCGCTCATTGGAAGCCGCTGTTGCACTGGAAAATGCAGGATATTCTCATTTATTTAATATCGTCGATGGTTTTGAAGGTTCGTTAGATAGCCATAATCAACGCGGCAATTTGAATGGCTGGCGTTTTTTAGGTTTACCTTGGCAACAAAGTTGAAACTTATCGAGAGTAAAATAGCTACATCCCCAATTTTATTTAACTAAGAGTAGAAAAAGTGATTGAAAAATTAAGAAACATTGCAATTATTGCCCACGTTGACCATGGTAAAACCACACTTGTGGACAAATTATTGCAACAGTCTGGAACATTTGCCGCGCATACGAAAGTGACTGAGCGCATGATGGATTCAAACGACATCGAAAAAGAACGCGGCATTACTATTTTGGCAAAAAACACCGCGTTAGATTGGAACGGCTATCACATCAATATCGTTGACACCCCAGGACATGCTGATTTCGGTGGTGAAGTAGAACGTGTTTTATCGATGGTGGATTCAGTTTTATTGTTGGTCGATGCGGTTGATGGTCCAATGCCACAAACCCGTTTCGTGACGCAAAAAGCCTTCGCGTTAGGCTTGAAACCTATCGTCGTTATTAACAAAGTTGACCGTCCAGGCGCACGTCCTGATTGGGTTGTGGATCAAACATTTGATTTATTTGACCGTTTAGGTGCGACCGACGAACAACTCGATTTCCCAATCGTTTATGCGTCAGCAATTAACGGTTATGCGGGTTTAGAGCCAACTGTTTCAGGTGGCGATATGACACCGCTTTTCCAAACGATTATCGACAAAGTAAGTCCACCGCCCGTGAACATCGATGGTCCTTTCCAAATGCAAGTCACCAGCCTTGATTACAACACTTACACAGGCGTTATCGGTATTGGTCGTATTCAACGTGGTGTAATCAAACCTAATCAACAACTGGTTATCGTGAATCGCGAAGGCGTTGAACGTAAAGGCAGAATGTTGCAAGTTTACGGTTTCCACGGTTTAGATCGCGTTGAAGTTCAAGAAGCACGCGCTGGCGACATTATTGCATTTGCGGGTATCGAAAAATTAGAAATTTCAGACACGATTTGTAGCCCTGAATTAGTCGAAATCATGACTCCTTTATCGGTTGATGAACCAACGGTTTCGATGACATTCCAAGTCAACAATTCACCATTTGCTGGACGCGAAGGTAAATACGTCACCACCCGTCAAATCCGTGACCGTTTGAACAAAGAATTACAACACAACGTAGCGTTGAAAGTCGAAGACACTGCCGACCCAGATAAATTCCAAGTTTCAGGTCGTGGCGAATTGCATTTGTCGGTGTTAATCGAAAATATGCGCCGCGAAGGCTTTGAAATGGGCGTTTCGCGCCCTGAAGTAATTTTGAAAGAAATCGACGGCAAAAAATGTGAACCGTTTGAAATGGTGACGATTGAAGTTGAAGAAGAACATCAAGGTTCAATCATGGAAAAATTGGGCGATCGCAAAGGCGATTTAACCAATATGGTGCCAGACGGTAAAGGTCGCATTCGTTTGGAATATATGATGCCGTCACGCGGTTTGATTGGCTTCCAAACTGAATTTATGACAGCAACTTCGGGTTCAGGTTTGCTTTATCACGTTTTCGATCATTACGGTCCAATGAAATCTGGTGATGTCGGTAATCGTATGCGCGGCGTTTTGATTTCAATGGTCGCGGGTAAAGCGGTAACGTATTCGTTGCATCCATTGCAAGAACGCGGCGAATTGTTACTTGTGAACGGTGACGAAGTTTATGAAGGAATGTTGGTAGGTTTACATTCACGCACCAACGACTTATGCGTAAATCCTTGTAAACCAAAACAATTAACCAACGTTCGCGCATCAGGAACAGACGAAAGTTTGGTACTTGCAAGAATTCAAAAATTAACACTTGAACAAGCGTTAGAATTTATTGCGGAAGATGAATTGGTCGAAGTCACACCGAAATCGATTCGTTTACGCAAAAAATTATTAACAGAAAACGAGCGTAAACGCGCGGGCAAATAAGGTTTTAATTTGTAACTGAAAAGGGGGCGAGATTTTGAATTTCACGCCCTTTTTTTGTTAATCGACTTTCAAATACAGCAACGCATCAATATCGTTATCCGTTCGTGGTGGATTGATTACTGTGTCCAAAATAAAAACCCGTTCATTCGGCACGCCACCTTGTTGAACAACATATTTAGCAATTGTTCGCGCTCGTGCTGCAGCTAATTTTGTTAAACGTTTTTGTTCAACGGGAAATGTGTCGAGTAACGTAGCTTTAGCAACGGTATAAAATTCGCCCATTTCAGGTTTTTCTAGTTCAAGTCCCCCAAAAAATGATTTTTTCACTAGTTTCGGAAATTTCGCTTTAAATTCTTGTGCTAACAATCGCTGAGAATCTGCGTCATCTAATTCGACATATTCAGGACGAATTTTTTGTTCATTTTTACGATTGAGTTCTTCGGATTTT
>CAINDC010000054.1 GCA_903847275.1 uncultured Pseudomonadota bacterium | reverse complement strand
AGGAATGCGATGGAAAACTCGTGGGGCAAAAACGGTTTTATCTTTACGTTCGCTTATCCAATCGGATTACTGGGAACAATTTTGGAAGAAATTTGATCAATTTCAGGGGGCGGCAGTACATTAAATGGAATCAGCACCCGTGCATAAAGCATAAAAATATTGTAACTATTTGATTTTTAAAATATCCACAGAGTTGAAACACCTCCTGATTTTCTACCACGTTTACTGAATAAACTTCTACTTATGACCAGCTTTGTAGCTTTGCGTCATAGTTGTGAAAAAATATCCTGAAAAATTGAACTTAAAATTTCTTTAAAATTCATTGTGTTGGGGGAATTAAATCCTTAAGTCAACAGTATTGAGTACTAGCCTGCAACCAGCGTTTCAACGCGAAAACTTCCAGCTCCATTTTCACCTAAAATTTTTGCCAACCACGGCAACACAGTTTTCATTGTCGCCGCCAAATTCCATGGTGGATTGATAATAATCATGCCGCTGGCATTCATGCCTCGACCAGAATTATCGGTGTTAATGCCTAATTCAAATAATGTGATATTTTGAATACCGCTTTTTTTCAATGCGGTTTCTAACGTTTCATTTCGACCACGTTCAATCACGGGATACCACAGCGCGTAAGTTCCTGTGGCAAAACGTTTGTGCATTTGAATTAGCGTTTTAACAACATCGACATAATCACTTTTCATTTCATACGATGGATCAATTAACACCAATCCACGCCGTTCCACAGGTGGTAATAAGCCTAAACCGTGTTTTAAACCGTCCATTTTTTCGATACGAATACGCTTATCGAGTTTCATGTTGGTTTTCAAAATTTCAAATTCGTTTGAATGTAACTCAAATAAATGCAATTTATCTTTCGGGCGAAGTAATTGCTTAATTAACAACGGTGAACCTGCATACGTTTTGAATTGTCCATTCGCGTTGAAACGTTTTTGCAAATTAACGTAATTCGCCAGACTTGGCGGTAAATCGTCACGCTGCCATAATTGTGAAATCCCCGTTTCAAATTCGTGTGTTTTTAAAGCGAAATCCCCATCGAGTGCATATTTACCAGCACCTGCGTGTGTATCAATGACGCAAAACGGTTTTTCTTTTTGTGCCAAATAATTCAGTATTTCGAGCAATACAACGTGTTTTAAAACGTCGGCAAAATTTCCAGCATGAAAAGCGTGACGATAACTTAGCATCCGTTATTCGCCAATTGTCACAAGCCAACCACCTTCGCCGTTACACTTTTCGACTTTGGTAGTGGTTTTTATATTGATTCGAGCCGTTGTATTTTTTAATTCAGCAGGTAATTTCCCCGTAACGCGATATAAATCGCCGCGTGCTTCGGTGGTAATTTGAACAGGATGTGATTTCACATTGACCTCAATTTGTTCGGGTTTTTGCACGTTAAATGCCGTAAATGAAAATTCAGATTCTGGTGCGACATTCGCCAAATTTTCGGGTTGGAATTTTTCAAATCGTACTTTTTCACAACCTGATGAACTGCCACCACCGCCACCACTTCCGCCTGTGTGCATACTGTGGTCAATCGCATAACTATTTGCGGTAAATAATAACGTCACTAAGCCTAAAGCCATTTTTTGCATTGAAGAATCCTCATTATTATTTTTTTGAATTGCGTCATTTGACGCAGCATAAGTATAGATTTAAACAGGCGAGGGTGCGAGGCGATTTTCAAGAATTTTTAAGCGTTCGGGTGTGCCAATATCCATCCAGAAATCCTCGAATAATTGACCTGTGATGCGCTGTTCAAGCATTGCAGAACGCAATAATGGCGCAAGTTTTTTTGAATCTTTTGGAGCATTTTTGAAAAATTCTTGCGAATAAATGCCGATGCCACTGAAAGTAAATCTACTTTCACCTTCAGGCGAAAGTATTTGATTTGAATGAATTTGAAAATCACCCAATAAATGATGTTCAGGATTCGGAACAAGTACCAAATGGGCTAAATCAACTGGCTTTTTTTTGAGTTCCGCAAAAGGAAAATCTGTTGCAATATCACCATTTACGACTAAAAACGGTGCATCTTTCATTAAGTGTAAAGCATGGATAATACCGCCTGCGGTTTCCAAACCATGTTCACCTTCGGACGAATAAACAATTGTCGCGCCAAACTTTGAACCATCGCCCAATGCGGTTTCGATTTGCTTGCCTAAATACGCATGATTGATAACTAAATCCGTGAAACCCGCTGATACCAATTGTTCAATCGTGCGTTCAATCAATGATTTCCCTGCCGCTTTTAACAACGGTTTAGGCGTGAAATTCGTTAGCGGACGCATTCGTTCACCACGTCCCGCCGCCAAAATCATCGCCTGCATAACTTATAATTTAACTAAGTTTGAAATAATCAACTGCTTTGGAAAGATTCGTCGCCTGACTTCTCAAACTATCTGAAGTCACTGCGGATTGTTCAACTAAAATCGCATTTTGTTGGGTTGTTTCTTCCAAATTTGAAATCGCGTGATTCGCTTGTCTAATGCCCTGACTTTGTTCAGTTGATGCGACACTGATTTGTCCAATCATTTCTGTCACAGTCCGAATTGAGCCAACAATATCTTCCATTGTGTGACCTGCATCAACAACCAATTTGCTACCGTCTTCGATTTTTTCTACTGAATCGTTAATCAAGATTTTAATTTCACCAGCCGCTGCTGCTGCACGTTGCGCCAAACTACGAACTTCTGTTGCCACCACTGCAAAACCTCGTCCTTGTTCACCCGCTCGTGCCGCTTCAACGGCTGCGTTTAACGCTAAAATGTTGGTTTGGAATGAAATGCCATCAATAACAGAAATAATATCCACGACTTTACGTGATGATTCTCGAATGTCTTCCATCGTTGTGACGACGCGACGAATTACGTCTACACCTCGCGTGGCGTTATTTGATGCACCAATTACAAAATCATTTACATGACTTGCATTTTCAGAGTTTGAATCAACCGTAGAATCTAATTCGTGCATACTTGCCGCTGTTTCTTCAATGGCGGCTGCTTGAGAATTTGTTCGCATTGCTAATTCACTGCTACTCATTGCAATGCTTACCGAGCCTTCTTTCACAATGCTTGTAATGCCTTTTATCGATTCAACAATTTCAGTTAATTTATAAAGCGTATTGTTGGCATTATTTTTAATGTTTTCAAATTCGCCTGTGTATTCATTCGTAATCGTTTGCGATAAATCGCCATGTGAAAGCGCGTCAAAAGTATTTGCTATATCACCATAACTTCTTTCACAGGTTTCGAGTAATAAATTCAAACCTTCAATTAACTGTTTAAAGAACATATTCGATGTTTGGGCTTCGATACGTCCATGAAAATTACCCGTGACGGCAGCCGAAACGATATTAGAAATCTGTTCTTCCAATACTAATTCAGTCGTTCTATCTGCCCATTGTGTCGCTCGTCCGATGTAAAAATCACGCTCATCGAAAATAGATACAATCGTGGCTTGAAGTTTTCTGCCACCTAGATTCAAATTAGTTATTTTTATTTCTTTAGTTGGCTCACCAAAAGCGGCACGATCTTCGGCAGTTTCTAAATAAGTTGAAAGCGAAGTTCCGTACATACTTTCAAGCGTATAACCTGGAATTCGTTTGGCTATTTCGCTTTCCATTCGTTTCCATAATGCCGTTGCTGATTTATTCATATAAATAAATTCGCGTTGTGAATTCGATAGCGTCACAGGTGTTGTTACTTCGTCTAATGCCATTTTGATACGTGCCATTTCATTGGCTGCACGTCTTTCTTCAGCGGCATCAAATCCTGTAAGAATTGCCAATGATTTAATAGCTTGAATCAATCGACCTAATTCATTTTTAGCAAATTCATCAAGTCGAATTTCTTTACCTTCTGAGGCATCTTGAATCAATTTAGTAGCGGTTTTGATAGGCGTTAAAACACTTATTAATGTTGCGATTGCCCAGCCAAATAAAATTAAGCCCAAAGCAATTGTCATCCTTGCTAAACTGTTTGAAAACACAACAATAACGTGTCTTGAAAAGTTGTCACTTTCGTTGATGTGCTTTTCAATTTCGATTTGATGGAATGACACTAATTTTTCTACATCACCCACAAATGTTCTATCAATACCTTTTACCATTGCATCAACAGCCATGATGCTATTCATGTTATCTGTTTGATAATTTTTTAGAGCCGCATGATATTTTTCTATCAATTCGTTATGATTTTTAAGTGCCGACTCAACGATAGCCAACATATCCTTTTCCACACCAACGACAGGAAGCATATCTTTTTCTGATAAATCTTTTTCCATCAAACTATGTAACGCATTTAATTCGCTGCGAACTTTTACACTTTGTTCGTCAAATGCTTGACTGTATTTGATAAATTGCGATTCATCTTGTCCACGCAATAATGTATTTTTCCACTCTTGAACCTGTGTTTTAAATTCAACTTGCACAGCACGCGATAAATTTATTCCTTTTGCGTGTAATTCAATTTCATGTTGATTTTTGGTGTTTGCATCTTTAATTACGTTAATACCGTAATAACCGTACATTCCCACGCTACTAAGTGCAATTAATGACCCAGCAACTAATATGTTTAATTTACTTTTGATGGTGATATTTTTAAATGTGCGACGAATTGCAGCAATTAAACTTGGTGCAATAACTTCACCCGCATCAAGTTTCATTTTGCTACGTCCCGCATTTAGCTCGCGGTACAAATTCGCTGCGACACTGACTTCGTTGGCAGAAGGTTTATTTCGTACCGACATATAACCGATGACTTTGTTATTTTCTAACATCGGCATTGTATTGGCGCGTACCCAATAAAAACCGCCATCTTTCGTCCGATTTTTGACGATACCAGTCCAAGAATTGCCTGATTTTAACGTTTTCCACATATCAGCAAATGCAGCTTTTGGCATATCAGAATGGCGCAAAATGTTATGCGGCGCACCAATAAGTTCTTTTTTTGAATAACCACCGATACGAATAAAATCGTCATTGATGTAGGTGATGAATCCTTTCAAATCAGTTTTAGATACGATCAAATCGGTGTCTGTTAAGACATATTCTTGGTTAGTAGGCATATTTTAATTTGGGGTAAAAGGTTAGAATCGAATCTTTAAAAGCACACATTAATGTGTGTGAATCTTAACACGCAGTCGATTTATGAAAAAATCACAATAAGAATACAATTATTAATCGGCACAACCGCGTTTTTTTATAATTAAACAATTTTGAGATTTCTATGAATAGCACTCAGCGTCCCGTTGTTGTTTCATTTTCAGGTCACGATCCGTGTGGTGGCGCGGGAATTCAGGCGGATATTGAAGCAATTACAAGCCATCATTGTCATGCCGCGAGTATTATTACTTGTTTAACGGAGCAAGATACTAAAAACGTAGCAGAAATTGTGCCGCAAAATCCTGACAAACTCATTCGACAAGCAAAAATGCTGTTAAATGATTTGCCTGTTCACGCATTTAAAATTGGCTTGATTGGTCACGTCGATACAGTGCAAGTGATTTATGACATTGTACGCCGTTATCCATTGATTCCTGTGATTTTAGATCCGATTTTAGCGGCAGGCGGCGGAACAAATCTAGCAAATGACGATTTAATAAACTCAATGCGGGAATTACTTTTGCCGTTGACGACTGTTTTAACGCCAAATTGCGCCGAAGCTAGACAATTAACTGATTTAAACGATATTGAAGCGTGTAGTTTAAGTCTTTTAAATAATTTTGGTTGTGAATATGTTTTGATTACGGGTGCAGATGAAGCAACAAAAAGTGTAGAGAATTGTTTGTTTCATCACAATCATCGTGAAAATTACACATGGGCGAGATTGCCCTCAAAATATCACGGTTCAGGTTGCACATTAGCGGCAAGCATTGCGGCATTATTCGCGCAAGGCGTTGAACCGTTACAAGCGATAAATGATGCACAAGAATATACTTGGAATTGTTTACAAACCGCTTATAAAACGGGGGCAGGGCAGTCAAATCCAAATCGTTTTTTTTGGAGAGATTAAATGTTGTCGATGCCAAAACGTGGACTTTATGCGATTACGCCAAATGCAAAATCGGCTGATGATATTTTGAAATTTACCGCCGCTGTTTTGAAAGGTGGCGCGTGTGTTGTTCAATATCGCCAAAAAAATTCGCTAAATACTATCGATTTAGCGAAAGCATCGCTTGAACTTTGCCACGCGCATCATGTTCCATTCATCATCAATGACAACGTAGAATTGGCTGAAAAGATTGGCGCAGACGGTGTGCATTTGGGCAAAGAGGACGGTTCAATTTTAGAAGCACGTCAGCGTTTGGGCGAATCCGCCATTATTGGCGTATCGTGTTATAACTCATTAGAAATGGCGATTGAAGCAGAAAAACAAGGCGCAAATTATGTGGCATTTGGGCGATTTTTTACTTCACACTCGAAACCACTTGCTGCACCTGCTGAAATCGGCACATTAACTGCTGCAAAAAAAATCTTAACATTGCCAATTATCGCGATTGGTGGGATTTTGCCTGAAAATGGTGCTTCATTGTTAGATGCTGGTGCAGATTTATTAGCTGTAATTGGTGGTTTAGATACTGAAAATTTTACGTTTGCTGCTCAAACATTTACGGCATTATTTTTACAAGGTAATCATTAAAATGTTACGTTTTACGGTTGATTAGACTATCTAATTTTAGGCAAAAAAATACCCCAGCAAGCCGAGGTATTTTTGTTTGATTCTAATTAAGCCGTGAGACTTAAATCGAATTAAACGCTGTTTGCAGCAAACGGATGTTTTGCTTCTTTTTTCGCAGCAACAACTTCTTTCGCAGTTGGTGAACCATCGATAGCGCGTTTCAATGCTTCTTTTGTTGCTTTGTAGTTGAATTCTTCGATTTTTGCGTCATCTTCAGCTTGCCAGTGAATAAATACACCAACAGAAACGAATAAATCATCAGCTTCATCAGCTGGGATTGTGCCGTCTTCAACAGAATCAGCAATAGCCATAGCAACTGCACGTTGTGCTGGACCAAACATTTGAACAGCTTGTTTAGAACCTTTGATTGTTACTTTGTTGAACAAAATTGTAGCTGGTTTAACCATCAAGTTTGGTGCAACAACAGCTAACAAAGTTGAAAAGCCATCTTTGTTGTTTGTTAAAGCGTTCGCAAAAGCAGTTTCAGCTGCTGAACCACGTGGACCAATGATTAAATCGATGTGAGCGATTTCGTTGCCTTCGCCTACTAATGATTCGCCTACACGTAAGTTGTTGATTTTAGCCATGCTATTTTTCCCCTTTGAATTTAAAAATGATAAAACTGAATCTAATATGGACATTTACTCATGTCTCCGATTTGTCTCTACGCGCGAGAGAACATTCTAAAAATGCGGTTAAGACTGTAGCCACTGTCAAATCAGCCGATGTACCTGGGTTTAAACCATGTGATTTAAGTTCGACATCCATCTGATAGAGCAGGGGCTTAACCTGTTCAGGGTCATTTACGATTTGTAACTTATCACTAAGTTCTCGCATCATAGTTGCTACCCTTGCAGAGTACCGACTCCCAAATTTTCTCTCGATATGACTATCTGGAAATTGACTTAACAAATCTGCATAAACTGCAACTGCCGCCCAACTCCGCTCACCCCACCGATTGAAAGTATAAGTATAACTGAAAACACCTAAATCGAAAATATCTTTATAATCACTAACGTACTGTAATGCAATTCTATCTTTGTCCGAAGATAGGCACATTGCGGCTTGTAGCGATGCAGTTGCATTTTCATTTACATCTTGATTTTCAACCTCCCCCAAACCACCAGGCGAAGCTAAAGAAATTGCTTTAAACGTCCAATTTGCATCGTCAATCGTGGTGTTCTTTAAAACTTCCGCCAATGCTTCCCGCAATGTTAAATCTGGATAATGTTGCACCGCATAAATCAAGGGCGCACACAGCAAAACAATCCCTAAATTTGTATTGCAACCCACAGCATCATAAGTTGCTTTCGTGGCGTAAAAAATTTTTTCACCTAACGAATAATTTACATCGCAAAGTGGTGGCGCACTGATTTCATAACTTCGCCGAAAATCGTCCACGGTCATGTTGTGACCCTCAGAATAAACGCTTACATTTCCAGGTTTAAAGGCTTGTAATTCAACCTCGCACGCTTCGCGGTAAAACTCGGCTAATTTTAATGAATTCATTTCGTTTTTAGATGTCGGTTAATTAAATCTTGTGCAAGCAATTCTGCAATTGTCACATCACACACACTTTCCAAGCCTTTCCATGCGGGAACACTGTTAATCTCAATTACGTTCAATTCTCCCGCGATGTCCTCAAGAATATCCACACCCGCATAATCCATTTTTAATAAATTTGTCGCCTGAATGGCTAAAGCAATCATTTCGTCACTCGGTTCAACACGTTCACAGCTCGCACCTTTCGCAACATTATTTAGCCACGATTTACCGCGTCGGCGCATGGTTGCCACGACTTTACCATTGATCACAAACACGCGGTAATCTGAACAACCTTCGCCAGCACTAGGTGCAAAACGTTGTAGATAATAAACGCCATGACTGCTTGTCAACCAAGGTAAGTCAGTCATTTTTTCAATGCGTCGAATGCCTTCGCCTTGTGAACCAAACAGCGGTTTGCTGATAATAAAATTCCCTTGAGACAGTTCATTTTTAACCAAAGTCAATGCTGCATCTCTATTACACAAAACCCACGTCGGCGGTGTTTTTAACCCTGCGTGATGTAATAAAAAACTGGTCATAGCTTTATCAACGCTACGTTCAATGGCATTCGCATCGTTATAAACGGGAATTCCCATAATTTTCAGAGCATGCAAAAAATCCAAATATAAAATGACCTCTTCTAACGACCCGCCTGGAACACCTCGCACAAATGCCGCGACTGGTAATTCATCTTCAAATTCGGGAATAAAAATGGGCAATTCGGGGCTTTTAAGATTAAAACAGCACTGCTTTAAAGATACAAATACGCTGTCATAACCTAATTTTTTAAAGGCTTGTTGTAATTGTTTGCCGTGCCAGCCAGCATCGTCGGTGAAAATAGCGATTTTTGGAATAGTCATAATGTGTGATTCTGCGATAATGTTGCGCTGAATGATAACAAAACTCGGCGTAGTTTTGTGATTCGACCTATTTTTCCACTTTATCTGAATTTAAAAATGACTGAAATTAAAGACGATTCATTACAAAACTATCTTGATACATTAGCCAGTAAATCCGCCACACCAGGTGGTGGAAGTGCGGCGGCACTAATGGGCGCACAAGCTGCGGCATTAACAAGCATGGTGTGTAATTTGACGATTGGTAAGCCCAAATATGCCGAAGTTGAAACTGAAATGCGGGCTTTACTCGAAAAATCTGAAATCTTGCGTGAATCATTAACTGAGATGATTAAAGCCGATGTTGATGTTTTTAATCGTTTAATGGCAACTTATGGCTTACCAAAAGAAACGGACAACGAAAAAGTAGCACGAAGTGCCGCAATTCAAACTGTTTTAAAAGACGCAACCGATGTGCCTTTGGCGTGTGCAAGAGCGTGTGCTGAAGTGATTGCATTGAGTCAAATTGCCGCTGAAAAGGGCAGTACTGCAGTGATTAGTGATGCAGGTGTTGCTGTAATGTCGGGTTATGCCGCATTAAAAAGTGCCGCATTAAATATTTATATCAATGCAGCCAGCTTGAAAGATAGGGAATTCGCAGACAAAAAAATAGCCGAATTAACGGCTATTTTGAATAATGCTGAAGTTGCCAGCCAGGAAATTTATGAACTGGTCAAAAGTCGTTTGTAATTACGCGCCCCACGTTCTTACGTCACCTGTGTCCAAATGAACAAAATTAGACGCAGAATAATAGCCCACACCGCCGCGTTGCATTGAAAGCGCGGCATCTCGAATGGTACTTGCGCCATAACCATCCAAACGAATATCTACCGCACGTCCTTGCATGTGCAAACTATGTTTCGCAACACCATCGCTATGACGACGTAAATTCGCATTTGTTTCAGGTGAACGATAACCCGAAATAATGTTAAACGGACGACTTACACCTAAACGTAATTTCAATTCGTGAAGTTGGTCAAGTAACGCTGGGTCAATTGGATGAATATCACCAGTATGATAATCACGCAAAATATAGTCAATTTCTTGCAACGCATCTTCAATATACAAACCACGTTCAAAATAGGTTAAACGTAACTTATCGCCTGTATGTGAATTTTGTAATGAAATCATTTTTGACGGAATTTTCCGCGCAAAGTATTGACGTTCTTCTCTAGTATCTAAAACGATTGCATCGTCACGATACATTCGACTGCGTATTGGAGATTGTTTGTGTGACGCGAGTTGAATGTGATTGTGTTTTGAGTGACGGTGATGCTT
>CAINDC010000053.1 GCA_903847275.1 uncultured Pseudomonadota bacterium | reverse complement strand
TTCCGCAAGATGCAGGAAATTTAGCTTTGAACGCGCAAACCCGTTTGACGCTTAATGCGAATTTATTTGCAACACCAGAAAACAAAGGCAAAGGCAGTTTTGTTGATATTAGCGCGAATAATTTAGCGATTGTGGGGCGACGTGAAGACGTTGCAAGCAGTAAATCTGATGTGGTGAGTTTGTTTGTGGATGATTTAAATAATCTAAATGCGCCAAGTTTGTTGCTGGGTGGCACGCGCAGCAAAAATAAAAATGGGCAAGTTATCACCGTCAGTACGCAAAATTTAACGATTGCCAAAGACGCAAAATTAAAAGGCGAAGATTTAATTTTAGCGGCAACCGATTCGCTCAAAATCTCAACAGGCGCAGAAATCCAAAGCACAGGCAAAAGTGATTCTGCACCGCAAACATTAGAATTAACCACCAATAAAGAAATCACTGAAATCATCACCGATGAATTTGGCAGCGAAACTGAAAACGTAGTCAATTCAAGTGATAGTGCGTTTTTGCGTGTCTCGTCACAAGGTCAAACTGATTTAGTTCGCACAGAAAAAACAACAAGCAAAACAGGTATTTTGACTGTTGAAAAAGGCGCAGTTTTACAGTCGGAAAATTCGATGTTGCTTGATGCAAGCAAAGACACGGTTTTTGCAGGCGAGATAAAAATGGACGGCGGCTCACTCGCGTTAAATGCCAGCAAAATCAGTCTTGGCAACGCGCCTGCAAAAACCGAAGGCTTAGTTTTAACCTCGCCCAAATTCACGCTTGACGAATTGAAATTAAACAGCCGCACCAGCCTTGATATTTACGGCGCGGTGGATTTGAAAACCAAAGAATTATTACTCGACAGCGCAGCAATTCGCGGTTTTGAAAATTCGGGTAAAACAGCAATCGTGAGCGCGGATAATTTAACGTTATCCAATTCGCACAAAGCGTCAGATTTTAAAAATGGCGCGGGTTCAGGAACACTCGCTTTCGACGCAAAAACTATTCAATTCGGTAGCGGTGATTATGGAATTAGCGGATTTTCAACCGTGAATTTCAACGCAACTGAAAACATCAAAGGCATTGGGCAAACTTTCGCACCTAAAACAGGAAATAGCATTTTAAGTGAAGCGGCAAATATTCAAATTGCGGCAAATGTAAATGCTTTTGCGCCGCAATTTATAAGCTGCAACGGTGCAACGACGAAAATTGATGCTTCAGGTTTTGCCGTTAAATTCAATTCTGCAACAGCAAAAAATGAAGCCGCGCAAGTCGCAGGTTTAGGCGGTTTGTGGGAAATTCAAGCCGATAAAATCGACAGCTTGGCAAACTTTGATTTGCCTTCGGGAATCGTAAAACTCACCGCGAAAAAAGGTGACGTTGCCTTAAATGGCGGCGCAATCGATGTCAGCGGACGTGAAATTACATTCGGTTCAGCAAAACAAAATTCACCTGCTGGAAAAATTGAATTAAACGCGGCAAACAATGTCACGTTTGCAAATTTGGCAACGTTAAACACGGGGACATTAAGCGTTTCAGCACCACAAGGGCAATTTAACTGGGCTGGCAAAATCACCGCACCTCAAGGTTCACTTGAATTAAATGCTAACAATTTGGGTGATTTCTCTGC
>CAINDC010000052.1 GCA_903847275.1 uncultured Pseudomonadota bacterium | reverse complement strand
CTCTTTAGCGACTTGCATTTCAACAATAAATTCCCGATTCGCCGTGTCTTTAGCGCGAATATCAAGGCTGGTGTTTTTTAAATCGTAAAGTTTTGGTAGTTGATATGGATTCAGAATTTCAAGGGTCGCAATGGGATATTCCAGCACTAAAATTTCGTTGAGAAATTCAATCAAAATGCTTTTGTGAGCATCATTACTGAAGATTTTTTTGAACGCAATGTCGGTTTTTGGGTCTACGAATTTCATTTTGATTCTCATGTTTATAAAGCGATTTTTGTTTGCATTTTGGTAGCATTCTACAACTAATGACTCTGCAATCGTAATGAAATCAAGTGATTCAACCTCGCAGCCACCCTTTTCACTGTTTCAGCCGTCCAACGCCCACCTTTGACGGTTTTGATATGCAAACTGTTCATTTGTCCTGCAATCGAGTTCAGTGATTTTCCTTCGGCTAATCCAGTCAAGATGAACGAGCTGTATTTTTCCGCAAAATCATTTGCCAGCTTATTTCGCAATTCTGCACTTTTCGCTTGGGCTTTGGGCATACTCGCCAGATTTCCCAATGTTCCGCCATTTGCTTTTTTCTTAGCCAAGGCATCTTTGGTTCGCTTTGAAATCCATTCACGTTCTTTTTCAGCCAATGCCGCAAATAGATGAAGCTGGAAATTGTCGGCATCCCAACCTAATTGCGCGACTTTAAACGTCACTCGGCTTTTCATCAAACCTGCGATGGCATGAACATTACGGCTGAGTCTGTCCAACTTGCTAACGATGAGCAGGTAATTCTTCCGACGACACAATTCCAAGGCTTCGGTTAAAACAGGACGGTCAGTTAGATTATCCTTGCCCGATTGAACTTCCTTGAAAACCTGTATCACGTCAACGTTGTTTGCTGCACAAAATTGGGTTGCATCATCAAGTTGCGCTCCCAATCCTAATCCGCTGATGCCTTGTTCTTTTGTGCTGACACGGCAATAAATGACGGCTTGTAAATCCATAGTGAATTTCTCAGAAATGGTGGTTTTTGACATGATTTCACGCTTCAGAAGCCTCCTTCTTTATGTGAAGATATTGCTATCCGAAAATTTTGCTACTTAAAATTACTAATCTTGGAAAAATTTTGATGCGAGAACTATCGGGAACAGAAACATTCAGGAAATTTAATAATCTCCTGAATGTGCGATTAAATGGAGGAAAACTTACTTTGCTTTGATTTTAAGCTCAGAAACACAATCCTTAAAAAGCGTCTTAACAACATCAATTGGTACAGGTGCGACAATTAAAAGCAACTGTTTTTTTAAAACGTCTATATCTATTATAAAGGATTCATCAACTATTTCAGATTCACTTTCTGATTCACCCACAGTCGAAATATCTTCTGATTCCGTCAACGATGAAAACTTGAGCTTCTCATTTTTCAGGTTTTCAATTTCCTCAACAATTTGCTCAACAGTAAAAAATTGACCATAAACACGTTCGTAAAGTTCTTCTGCTACCTCAGCATTTTTAGGTGCGCTGATTTCATACGCAGCCGAAAGAGATATGCCATTCATGTCTCGATTACCAAAAAATTTAGCAAGATTCATAAGTCGCGTATGTTGCTGATGGCTATTAGCACAAAATGTGCTAATAGAAACTAATTGTCCAAACTCTTTTTTTGAAGAAAAACGACTCCGTAATTCAAGTAAAATGAGACCCTGTTGTAATTGTGCTTGCCGTCCGATTGATACAAAACGATTAACCAAATCATCCTTTGACAAATTTTTAAGGTCAATATCTGCATTTGTAAAGTTTATAACTGCTAATTCAGTGGCAGCACTTTCGACATCTGCCATAATGTATGACAAATTTTTATCGATTTCCTCTAACGGCGCAATGTATTCATTGGCTTGAGCTATAAATCCATCAACAACCTCATCACATGGCGTATCTTCTACATTTACTCCATCTTTGGAAAATAAATCATCCGCCGCCAATATAAAATCAGAAAATTCTGTTGTTTCATCAACTAATTTTTCAACATTAAATTTCATATCTGAAAGCTCGTCTAGCACATTAGATGTAATTGAAGCCATAACGGATGTAATGTTTGTGTTTCACTACCGTACACTTTTTACGCCCGTTTTTCATAGAATCAGACTGAATTGAGGCAACGCTTGCCCGTTGCGAAGAAAATAATTTAATAATCGTTTTCCAAGCTGAAATAAACTCAAATCACAACGGTCTGTTCGATGG
>CAINDC010000051.1 GCA_903847275.1 uncultured Pseudomonadota bacterium | reverse complement strand
TCCATCGAACAGACCGTTGTGATTTGAGTTTATTTCAGCTTGGAAAACGATTATTAAATTATTTTCTTCGCAACGGGCAAGCGTTGCCTCAATTCAGTCTGATTCTATGAAAAACGGGCGTAAAAAGTGTACGGTAGTGAAGATAAGTATTAAAGAAATTTTGCATTGAAAATTTGGACGCAATGAAAGAAGGTAAATACATGAGTAGTAATGAAATAGAATTTATAGATGGTTTAACATTTAAATTCAGCGACGATAGAATGAAGGTTCTTGCCGTTATTCAACCCTGTGAAAACAGAATTGAATTAACAGTTAATAAAATTCAACAATGTTTGGCAGAAACACCTTTTAGAACTTTGTACATTGACGAATTCTCAGTTGCTAAATTAGCTATTTATTACAATAACGCCCCACCAGAACAAGTCTTTGAATTTGAAATTGGTGAGCGGCGAGACGCTACTTGTGATATTTATATTTCAGACGACAAAATGAAAGCGAGATTAATTTTAACGCCTAATTTTGGTGGTCGAGTTCTTAGACGTGAAACCATTCAAAAATTGATTGTAGATAAAAACATTGTTTTTGGAATTATTAACGCCGATTTGTTTAATTCAATGATTGAAGAAACAACGGCAAAAGGTGAATCTGCTGAATTTATCGTTGCCGAAGGACTTCAACCTATTGATGGTGTAGATACAAAATTTGAAAGTTTAATTGTTCCTCCTACTCATACTCGTGAACCACAAATTGATGAACATGGTGAAATCAATTATCGTGAATTAGGTGATGTACTGATAGTACATAAAGATGAAGTTTTAATGCAACGCATTCCACCAATTCCAGGCATAGCGGGTCGAAATGTTTTAGGTGAAGTAATAGAACCGAGTGGTGGGCTAAATATTCCATTTTCATTGGATCAACGTGGAATTTATGTAAATCCCGAAGATGAAAATCAATTACTTTCAAATATTTCAGGACAACCACTTGTTATTCAAAATGGTATTGTTGTTTCACCTGTTTTAACAGTTGATAATGTCGATTTTTCTTCTGGTAATATTCGATTCGATGGTTCTGTTGTCGTATTAGGTGAAGTTATCGCTGGTATGAAAATCTATGCATTGGAAGACATTGTTGTTAATGGTAACGTTGCCGATGCCCAACTTGAATGTAAGCGGAATTTACTGATAAAAGGTGGCGTAACAGGAAATACCGAACTCATTGCAGGTGCCGATGTTATGGTTAAAGGTGGTGTTCAAGGGATTGAAAAAACGCCACATAATGCTTTTATAGGAAAAGAAAAAAGAAAATCAAAAACAGATGAATTGCCACCAACCGTTGAAGTTGATAGACGAAAACCAATTAAATTTCCACACCCTACAAAAATAGCGGCTCGAGGTTCGGTGTGTATTGGTTTCGCAGAAAATTTCAAAATAGATGCCGCTATTGATATTGTGGTGGATAAATACGTTATTAACTGTGAATTGATGTCGGCAAATAAAATTGTGATTGGTAGTAAAGGTGGAAGTAAAAAATCATCGATTATCGGTGGTGTTACATGGGCATTGATGCTGGTGAAAGCTAAAATTATTGGTGCCGATACAGGGATTAGAACACGAGTTCAAGCGGGAACAAATCCTTATATTCAAAGACAAATAGCAGAATTAAGAGATTTTCTAAATCAGAATGAAGATGAGCAAGACAACATCAGGAAAATTATAGATTGGCACACAAAAAATCCCGAAAAAAATGATGATACGACATCAGCAAGATTGCATCACACATTAGGTAAACTAATGATGGACGAAGCCACGAGTCGAGCAGAATTAAGTGAGATACTGGCGAATGTGAGCGTCATTAGCAATGCAAGAGTTTTCTGTGAACGAGGTGTTTATGCAGGAACCGAAATTAAAATCAATAAAGCAATATGGAAAGCCGAGGAAAATCGTAGTAAAACGCTTTTTACTGCTGAGCATCATAAAATGATTGTCGGTTAATTTTTAGGAAATTATTATGATAGATATTGCAATTACTACTCCCGCGCTACTTTTTCCCGCCATTACTATTTTATTTTTAGCTTATTCCAACCGATTTTTAACGATTGCGACACGCATTCGAGAAAAACACGCGGATTTCAATAAAACACATAGTCCAATCGCCCAAAAACAAATTGCTAGTTTTCGCTGCCGACTTCGTTTTATTGTCGCGATGGAATTGTTTGCCGTGTCGGGCATTATTAGTTGCACTGTAGCGATGGGTTTTATCTTTTTTAATTTACAACAACTGGGGAATTTTGCTTTTTGTATCAGTATCATATTTATTACAGTGTCATTGTTTGCATCAATAATTGAATTATTGTTATCTACAAAAGCATTGAATATAGAGCTTGAAGACATGGAAAAAAATTGACAGGTTGTTTTTGTGATACGCTTTTGGAGCGGCATTTGTTATAGTTGCCTTACAGAATCGCTGTCTTTTTTATTCTTCTTTAGGAGGTTTTTCATGGTACAAAGAATTGCAATCAATGGTTATGGTCGAATTGGACGCTGTATTGTTCGGGCGATTTATGAAACAAATCGCACAAGTGAATTTAAAGTTGTCGCCATCAATGATTTAGGCGACGCTAAAACGAATGCACATTTAACGAAATACGACACTGTTCACGGAAAATTCCCTTTTGATGTCATTGTTGACGGTGATTACATCGTTATCAACGGCGATCGAATTCGCGTATTAGCAGAACGTGATCCATCAAAATTACCGTGGAAAGAATTAGAGGTTGATGTTGTTCACGAATGCACAGGTTTATTTGTCAGCAAAGCGAAAGCCCAAGCTCACATTGATGCAGGTGCGAAAAAAGTTATTATTTCTGCACCTGGTGGAACAGATGTTGATGCAACGATTGTATTCGGTGTGAACCATCAAATTTTAAAAGCCAGTGATACCGTAATTTCAAACGCTTCTTGCACCACAAATTGTTTAGCTCCATTAGTCAAACCATTACTTGATACGATTGGTGTTGAACACGGTTTGATGACAACAATTCACTCTTATACGAACGATCAAGTTTTGACCGACGTATTCCATAAAGATTTACGTCGGGCGCGTTCAGCTACACAATCAATGATCCCAACTAAAACAGGCGCAGCTTCAGCAGTTGGTTTAGTGATTCCTGAAATGGTGGGCAAATTAGATGGCTTCGCTATGCGTGTGCCTACAATTAACGTTTCAATTGTGGATTTATGCTTCCAAGCATCACGCGATACGACTACAGAAGAAATCAACAGCATTTTAAAAGCTGCTTCTGAAGGCGCATTGAAAGGGATTTTGGCATATAACGATGAACCTTTAGTTTCTCAAGATTTCAATCACAATCCTGCGTCATCAATTTTTGAATCATCTTTAACGAAAGTGACAGGTGGTAATTTTGTGAAAGTGCTTTCGTGGTATGACAACGAATGGGGCTTCTCAAATAGAATGCTAGATACATCTTTGGCGTTAATGAACGCGAAATAATCCACTTCACAAAATAGGGTTTCCATAATGAGACGTACTAAAATTTTAGCCACATTGGGACCTTCAACGGATAAAGAAGGTGTATTAAAAGCTTTGTTCAAAGCAGGTGTTGACGTTGTACGTTTGAATTTTTCACACGGTTCAGCAGAAGATCATATTGAACGCGCCAGACAGGTGCGTGAAATTAGTAAAAAAATGAACTGGCAAGTTGGCATTCTTGCAGATTTGCAAGGTCCAAAAATTCGGATTGCCCGTTTCAAAAATACAAAAGTCGTCTTAAATGAAGGACAGCGATTCGCGCTTGATTTGAATTTAGGCACAGACGATGGCGACCATGAACAAGTAGGTTTCATCTATGAACCGCTTGCCGAAGAAGTTATGGTTGGCAGTCGTTTGTTGCTCGACGACGGACGAATTGTTTTAGACGTTGTGAATGTTGAAAACGGACGAATTAACTGTACCGTTGTGGTGGGTGGTGATTTATCGAATAACAAAGGTATTAACTTGTTAGGCGGTGGATTATCAGCAGCAGCATTAACCGAAAAAGACAAAGAAGACATTATTACGATTGGAAAAATTGATTGTGATTTTGTTGCTGTTTCATTTCCGCGTTGTGCTGAAGATTTGCACGAAGCGCGTCGATTGCTTAAAGAAGTCGGTTGCAATGCAGGGATTGTCGCAAAAGTAGAACGCGCAGAAGCGGTTGCAAATGACCAAATCATGGACGAAATCATTTTAGCATCGGATGTTGTGATGGTCGCGCGTGGCGATTTAGGCGTTGAAATTGGTGACGCAAAATTGCCAGCCATGCAGAAAAAATTGATTAAACGCGCTCGTTCGTTAGATCGCGTGGTTATTACCGCGACGCAAATGATGGAATCCATGATTGAAAATGCGATTCCAACTCGTGCTGAAGTATTTGACGTGGCGAATGCTGTTTATGACGGTACCGATGCCATTATGTTATCAGCGGAAACCGCATCGGGAAAATACCCTATCAAAGCAGTCGAAGCGATGAATCGTATTTGTTTGGAAGCTGAAAAACTCGATATTGTGCGTGTATCTCATCATCGTGTAGACCGTGAATTTAAACGCGACGAAGAAGCAATTGCGATGGCTGCAATGTATATGGCGAATCATACAAGTGTCAAAGGAATTGCAGCATTAACCGAATCTGGTACAACGCCGTTGTTGATGTCACGGATTAGTTCTGGAATGCCAATTTTTGCGTTAAGTTGTCAGCCGAAAACATTGGGCAAAGTCACGTTATATCGTGGTGTTATCCCGATTTATTTCTCGCATGAGTCACAAACGCACGTTGAAGTAAATCGTGACATCATTGCACAATTACGCGCTTATGGTATGACCGAAACAGGCGATAAAATTATTATCACAAAAGGTGATTTGGCTGGCGCGAAAGGCAGTACAAATGATTTAAAAGTCGTTACTGTCGGTCACGAATTAACACCTTAAAAATAAAAGTACCAATAAAAAAATAAAAGGATAAGTGCTTATGAGTGAATTTGATACGTTATTAAAACAATTGCGTGATGAGTTTATTGCGGAATTTCCAGAGCGTTGCGATGGTTTGGAAGAGTGTGTTTTAGCATTTGAACAGGGACGTGAAGGAGCATTTGATGATTTATATCGTCGAGTTCACAGTTTAAAAGGCTCAGGCAGTCAATTCGGTTTCTCGTTGCTGACATCTATTTGCCACCAGTTCGAAAGCTTTTTGAGTAGCGGTGGATTTACAATTGAACAATTGAGTCTGAGCTATGCGTTAAGTTATGTTGATTTACTAAAACGAATGGTTGAATTTGTGGGTCAAGAAGGCGTGTCAACGCAAGATATTGAACATGAATTGGACGATTTGAGAAAATCGAGTATGCCAGGACGGGCAACAGTTTTGTTAATTGAGCCATCACCATCACGCCGTAAATTATGCCAAGGCGTTTTAGCTCCACTTGGCGTACGAATTGTGGTGCAAGACCGTGGATTAGCTGCATTAGAACAAATGTTGCATGAGCCGTTTGATTTACTTGTTGCAGCGCGTGAATTGCCTGATTTAAACACCGTGGCGATTGTCGCAGCATTACGTGAATCGAATAGTCGTAATAAAAACGTGCCTGTCATTTTGGTAAGTAGTAATTCGACTCCTATTGCAGAGCATTTAGCCATTAACGCAGTGTTAGCGCGGGACGCACAATTTATTCCTAATTTGGCAAAAATCGCGAGTGAAATACTCAAACATAAATAAGTAAAAAATAGGTTTAAGGTAAAAAGTGCAACGCTTTTTACCTTAAATTTTCAACACTCCTCCAGCTTTAAACTCTCATGAACATCAATTCTCAAAAACTTTCTAGCGCACGATTCGCGCAAGCTACTGACGCATTTGTCGAAATTTTTACTGCTTCTGTTGATTTCGATAAACGTATGGCAAACCAAGATATTCAAGGTTCAATCGCTCATGCAAAAATGCTTTGCAAAGTGGGTGTTTTAACGCACGAAGAACTCGATTTAATTATTCGTGGTTTGACACAAATTCACGGCGAAATTGAACGCGATGAATTTGAATGGTCGATAAAACAAGAAGATGTTCACATGAATATCGAAGCGCGTTTGACGCATTTAATAGGCATTGCAGGAAAAAAATTACACACGGGACGCTCTCGAAATGATCAAGTAGCGACGGATATTCGACTGTATTTGCGTGACGAAATTGGCGCGATTGGTGTTGAATTGAAACGTTTGCAAACAGCCATTTTAGATTTAGCCGAACAACACACTGAAACCATTATGCCAGGTTTCACGCATTTACAAGTCGCACAACCGATTGTTTTTGGTCATCATTTAATGGCGTGGTTTGAAATGTTGGCGCGTGATGCGGAACGTTTGCAAGATTGTGCAAAACGATTGAATGTTTCACCACTTGGCGCGGCAGCATTAGCGGGAACAAGTTATCCAATTGACCGCCATTTCAGCGCAGAGTTATTAGGTTTTTCGCGACCAACAGCGAATTCACTCGATTCTGTGAGTGACCGCGATTTTGCGATTGAATTTACAGCTGCTGCCAGTATTTTGATGATGCACTTGTCGCGTTTTTCAGAAGAATTGATTTTGTGGGCTTCCGCACAGTTTGATTTTATTGATATTCCTGATGCGTTCTGCACGGGTTCATCGATTATGCCGCAAAAGAAAAATCCTGATGTTCCCGAATTAGTGCGTGGTAAATCGGGGCGTGTGACAGGTCATTTAGTGGCGTTGTTAATCCTCATGAAAAGCCAGCCGCTTGCGTATAACAAAGACAATCAAGAAGACAAAGAACCCCTTTTTGACACGGTTGATACGCTTTTAAATTGTTTGCGAGCTTACGCAGACATGGTGCCGCATTTAACAGCTAAGAAAGAAAATATGTACCACGCCGCAAAACAAGGTTTTGCGACGGCAACCGATTTAGCCGATTACTTGGTTCGTAAAGGCTTGGCGTTCCGTGATGCACATGAAATT
>CAINDC010000050.1 GCA_903847275.1 uncultured Pseudomonadota bacterium | reverse complement strand
TGTGTGTGAACGTTTCGCCCTCTGAAAACTAACGTTAGTTGTATAAAAAACATAATTACCGTTCTGTCATGTAACAGAATATCAGGAGAACTCAATGAAGAAATCTTTTAAAAGTTTGTTGCTCACAGCAAGTATTGCTACATTGTTAGCAGCACCAGCTATTTCATCAGCGAATGCTGATTTAGAAAAATTAACACAAAATCCTGCTAACTGGGCAACGTGGGGCGGCGATTACGCTGGCACACGTTTCAGTAAATTAAGTCAAATCAATTCAGATAACGTTAAAACAATGCAACCTGCTTGGTCTTTTTCAACAGGCGTTTTGCGTGGTCACGAAGGTGGTCCTTTAGCGGTTAATGGCGTGTTATACATTCACACACCATTTCCTAACACGGTTTATGCAATTGACCAAAATACACAATCTGTCATTTGGGAATTCACACCAAGCCAAGACGCGGACGTAACGATTCCTGTTATGTGCTGCGACACCGTGAACCGTGGTTTGGCTTATGGCGATGGCAAAATTTTCTTGCAACAATCTGACACTGTTTTAACTGCATTAGACGCAAAAACAGGTAAAAGAGTTTGGAGTGTTCAAAACGGCGATCCAAAATTGGGTATGACCAATACCAACGCGCCTTTAGTTGTTAAAGATAAAGTTTTAACAGGTATTGCTGGTGGTGAATTTGGTGTTCGTGGTTTCTTAGCTGCGTATGACATCAATACTGGCAAATTAGCTTGGAAAGGCTATAGCATGGGTCCAGATAAAGACACATTGATTAGCCCGAAAAAAACCACTGCTTGGAAAGACGGTAGTGTTCAACCAGTTGGCGAAAATTCAAGCACAAGCACTTGGAAAGGCGACCAATGGAAAATCGGTGGCGGTACAACGTGGGGCTGGTATTCTTACGATCCAAAATTGAACTTGGTTTATTACGGATCAGGCAACCCTTCAACTTGGAACCCTGTACAACGTCCAGGCGACAACAAATGGTCAATGTCATTATGGGCGCGTGATGCGGACACTGGGGAAGTTAAATGGGTCTACCAAATGACTCCACATGACGAATGGGATTTTGACGGTATCAACGAAACTGTGTTAGTTGACCAAGAAGTAAAAGGAAAAATGCACAAAACAATCGTGCATTTCGATCGTAACGGTTTTGGCTACACATTAGATCGTGAAACTGGCGAATTGTTAGTTGCTGAAAAATTCGACAAATCAGTGAACTGGGCATCGCACGTTGATATGAAATCTGGTCGTCCTGAAGTTGTGTCTAAATACTCAACTGAACAAAACGGCGAAGACACTAATACAGCTGGCGTTTGCCCAGCAGCGTTAGGTTCTAAAAACCAACAACCTGTTTCTTACTCTCCACAAACTGGCTTGTTCTACATTTCAGGCAACCATTTGTGCATGGACTATGAACCATTTGAAGTAGCTTACACAGCGGGTCAACCGTATGTTGGCGCGACTTTGACAATGGGACCAGCTGGCGCAGACGTTTTAACTGGCAAACCAGACGGTTCAACCAACTTAGGTCAATTCACTGCGTATGACGCAAAAACTGGCAAAATCGCTTGGTCTAACAAAGAAACTTTCTCTGTTTGGTCAGGTTCAGTTGCAACAGCTGGTGGCGTAGTGTTCTACGGTACATTGGAAGGTTACTTGAAAGCAGTTGATGCAAAAACAGGTAAAGAATTGTACAAATTCAAAACCCCATCTGGCATCATCGGTAACGTAAATACTTGGGAATTCAACGGCAAACAATACGTTGGCGTTCTTTCAGGTATCGGCGGCTGGGCTGGTATCGGTATCGCAGCTGGTTTAGATAACGGCGAAGCTAGCACAAACTCTGAAGGTTTGGGCGCGGTTGGTGCGTATAGAAGTTTGAGTTCATTCACCAAATTGGGTGGAACTTTCACTGTATTTGCATTGCCAAGCAACAAATAAGCATTGCTTTTTTAGTTAGCTAAAAAGCCCCGACCGACTTAATTCGGTTGGGGCTTTTTTATTTGAGAGTTTTATAAAATGAAAATAACTTCTGTAATTTTAGGATTAACTTTGGGTGCGACAATTTTTACAGCGCAAGCTGAAAAGTTCAAAGTGTGTGCCGACCCTTTAAATCCACCGTATTCAAGCAATAAAGAAGACGGTTTTGAAAACAAAATCGCCACGCTTTTTGCCAAATCACTAAATCAAGAATTGGAATACTTTTGGTTTCCGCAACGGATTGGTTTTATTCGCAATTCACTCAATGCGTTCACCGATGAAAACGCGGTCGAAAGCAAAGATTTCAAATGCGATGTTGTCATGGGTATGCCCGCAGGGAGCGACATGGTTTTGACGACGCAACCTTATTATCATTCGACTTACGTTTTGCTAATTGCCAAAGGTCGCGGCTATGACAACATTCAAACCGCTGAACAACTCGCACAACTTCCACGCGCACAACAAGCAAAATTAAAAATTGCGATGTTTGATCGTGGCGCGGGAACGGATTGGTTACAAAAACACAATTTGCTCGACCAAGGCATTCCGTATCAAAGCATGACGGGCGATAGCGAACACAATGTTGCCATGCAAATGTCGGATGATTTGAAAGCCAAAAAAATCGATATGGTGATTTTGTGGGGCGTTTTGGCAGGTCATGTCGTGGCGCAAAATCCAAATGGTTACAACGTTATTCCCATGAAATCCGAAGCGGGTTTAAAGTTCGATTATCAAATGGCGATGGGTGTGCGTAAAAATGACAAAGCTCGCCAAGAACAGCTCAACAAATTGATTACCGAAAAATCAGCTGACATTGAGGTGATTTTGTCGCAATATCACATTCCACTTTTGCCCATTGAAGCCCCGCCTTCTAAAAAAGACTAAAAATGAAACTGACAAAAATCGTCGGCTTACACGCCGCACAGTCCGCATTAACTTATTCACCACAAAAAATTTCTCGCGCTTGGCTGAATACCGAACGTCACGATAAACGTTTAGAAACTTTACTCGAAACGTTAACGGAATTAGCCGTAATCATTGAAAAAGTTGACCGTAAAAAACTCGATAAACTCGCTGACGGCATGAATCATCAAGGCATCGTTTTGGAAGTGTCTTTGCCCGAAGAATTATCTGAAAATGAATTGAAAACGGCGGTCGAACATTTGACTGAATCTGCGTTATTTTTGGTTTTGGATAACGTGCAAGATCCACATAATTTAGGTGCGTGTTTGCGAACGGCAGACGCTACCAAAGTTCACGGTATTATTATCACGAAAGATAATGCCGTTGGAATTACGCCGACGGTTTGTAAAGTCGCGAGTGGCGCGGCAGAAACCGTGCCTGTTTATATGGTGACGAATTTAGCGCGAACGTTGCGCTGGTTGAAAACCGAAGGCTTGTGGATTATCGGCACGGAGGGTGAAGCCGAACAAACGCTTTATCAAAGTGATTTCACTGTACCGATGGCTTTAGTTATTGGAGCTGAAGAAAGCGGAATGCGTCGCTTAACTCGTGAACAATGTGATGTGCTGGTTAAATTGCCGATGCTCGGTACGGTTGAAAGTTTAAATTTATCTGTCGCGACAGGTGTTTTACTTTATGAAGTGTTGCGTCAACGGCAATAAATTTCATATATCAATTTGGTCAGCAGTTAAAAATTGAGCCGCGTATCGTTTCGGAATATCGTGAGCAATAAATGCGGCATATAAATCAGGGTCAATATGCCCTTCTTCACTCATTTTTCCCAAAATAAATAGCGCATCAGACAATTTTTTCCCTGGTTTGTAAGGTCTATCGGAAGCGGTCAACGCTTCAAATACATCAGCAATCGCCATTGCTCGTGCTTGAATTGGCATCTCCTCACGAGTCAGTCCTTTTGGATAACCTTTGCCATCCATTCGTTCATGATGTCCACCCGCATATTCTGTCACTCGTTGCAGATGTTTTGGCCATTTAATTGCACTCAACATCGAAATCGAAACACTGACATGATTGTTGATAATTTGACGCTCTGGATCAGTCAACGTGCCGCGAGCGATACTAAGATTGTATAATTCGTTACCGCTCAATAATGGCAAGGTTTCGCCATTCAATTGCCACGTCAGGTCTTTCAAACTGTTTAATCGTCGAACTTTATCCTCTGACATAAATTCACCACCTGTATTGCAGGTTTTGATAAAAGCGAATTCTTCGGTAAGAAAATCGATATTACTTTTTAAACCATATTCCAAAATCACAGCAGGTACTTCTTTACCCGCTTTTAATGCGTCATTTTCTCGTTTGAGCATGGCAATTTCAGCATCGCGTTTTAACACTTCAAAACGGGTTTCAATCAAAGTAATTCGATCAAAAATCGTTTCTAATTTGGTTGCTTTATCCACTACAGCTTCAGGCGTGGTAATTTTTCCGCAATCGTGTAAAAGCCCTGCAATTCGCAATTCATAGCGATCAGCATCTGTCAGTGTGAAATCTTTTAAATACCCTTCTTGCGTTTCGTGTGCAGCTTCAGCAATCATCGTTGTCAGTTCAGGAACTCGTCGGCAATGTCCGCCGTTATAAGGTGACTTTTCATCGAGTGCGTTTGCAATCAGCATAATCATCGATTCAAACATTTGTGCCAAATCGGTAATCAGCTCTTGCTTCGTCAAAACAGTGGCGGCTTGAGAAGCCAATGACTCACAAAAACGTTGTGCAATCGCATCAAAAGGAATGACATTTTTAGTTTCTGGGTGAATAGCGTTGATAAGTTGCAGCATACCAACGGTTTCGTGTTGATGATTTTTCAGTGGAGTCGTTAAAAATGATGTCGAGCGATAATTATTTTTTTCGTCAAACATTTTGGTACCACGAAAATCAAAGCCTTCCGCGTTGTAAGCATCTGTAATGTTGATAGTTTCATCTTTGTGATAAGAATAGCTGACAACATTTTTTAAATTTGGCTCGCCGTCTTCGCCAAATAATGGCACGGCAATTTTTACACCGTCTTTGCTGGTCGCGTGACTTTTTAAGCTGGTGTTATGCAAAATTTCAGCTTCAATTTTTTGATCACGAATCAGATAAATCGTGCCACCATCAGCACTTGTCAAAGAAATAGCCCCCATTAAAATCTTTTCCAATAATTCCGTAGAATTGTGTTCAGAAGATAAAGCGACACCAATATCCGTCAGTTTTTCAAACTGGCTTACAATGTGCTTCATTTCAAGGTAATGTTGGCTATCGAACTCAGTTATGTCTGTCATTATGGCTCACAAATTTCAAAAATTTGATTCATCATAAAAAATTTAATGTGCTAGCGCAAATAGTGAAATTTGAACGGGTGTTTTTCATATCAATACAGGCAAGAATATGAGCCATTATCGTTACGTCATGACGGCGATTAACGTATAATTTTTTAAAAATACGCTTTGCTGCCGATTAACTCGGCAAATCTATATCAAATTTAATGTCATGGATAAAATCGTGGCGCGACACTTTACGACGGCGACTATATTTAATTTATAGTCTGTAACATTTTTATTACACAGCATACGAGAAAACAATGTTAGTTATTATAGGATATATCTTAGTTTGTTCTTCCCTAATGGGCGGCTATATAGGCGGGGGTGGACATCCAGCCATTTTATTCCAACCGTTTGAGTACATCATTATTGTCGGAGCTGCTGTCGGGGCGTTAATCGTCGCAAGTCCGTTGTCTCTTATAAAATTAGCTATTGCAAAAGCAACGGCAACAATGAAGCCCGAGCCTTATAGCAAAGATTTTTATTTGGAATTGTTGATGTGTTTTTATATGTTGACTAACAAAACCCGTAAAGAAGGTTTGTTGTCGCTAGAAGAATTAATTGAAAATCCAGAAAGTAATCCCGCTATTTTTACAGATAGATTAAGAGGTGATCATCACTTACTTGAGTTTGTTTGCGATAATTTGCGTTTAATTGTGACAGGTGTCGAGGTTCACCAATTAGAAGAATTGATGGATCAAGTTTTAGAAACGCACCACGAAGATGAACACGCACCTGTTAAAGTTATTCAAACAATGGCGGATGGTCTGCCTGCGTTCGGTATCGTTGCGGCGGTTATGGGTGTGGTACATACAATGGAACTCGTTGGTGCGCCACCTGCCGTTATGGGAAAAGCGATTGCGGCGGCGTTGGTTGGAACGTTCGTTGGTATTCTGTTGGCATACGGTTTCGTAGGTCCTGTTGGCGCGTTAATGGCTATTCGAGCAGAAATGACAGCCAATCTTTATAGATGCGCTCAAAAAGGTCTGTTATGTACAGCAAAAGGTGTTTCTCCTGCAATGACCGCTGAATATATGCGTGCCATGATTTCGTCAGATAAACGCCCAACCTTCCAAGAACTTGATGATTTATTACGCAGCAACAAAGGGTAATCGCAGTCATGGCTGAACAACAACCCATTATCGTCATTAAAAAGATTAAAAAAGGTGGTCACGCGCATCACGGTGGCGCGTGGAAGTTAGCTTACGCGGATTTCGTAACCGCGATGATGGCGTTCTTTTTGTTGATGTGGTTACTCGCATCAACAGACGAAACCTCACGCCAAGGGATTGCAGAATTTTTTGCGAATCCTTATAAAGTTTCGATGGAAGGTGGTAAATCCACGGCTGAACGCACCTCCATGATAGAAGGTGGTGGTGCAGATTTAGTTTCAAGTCAAGACGGTCAGCAACAAAAAGGCGCAACGACTGAAGGCGAAGAATCCACAGAAGAAGCAATTGAAAAGAAAGCAGAGGAAATCGAAAAAGCGAAACTCCAAGAGCTGAAAGAAAACATTCAGGAAAAGATTGAAGGAACACCTGAATTAACGGAGTTTAAAGATCAAATTAAACTCGAAATTACCAATGAAGGTTTGCGAATCATGATTGTCGATGACCAAAAACGCCCTATGTTTAAACTCGCTAGCGCACAAGCTGAACCACACGTTCGCGTTATTTTACGCGCACTTGCACCAGCAATTAACGAGTTGCCAAATCGCGTGAGCTTAAATGGTCATACTGATGCGTTACCGTTCCCTGTGAATCAAAAAGGTTATACGAACTGGGAATTATCGAGTGATCGAGCGAATGCCGCACGTTATGAGCTAATAGAATCTGGTTTGGCAGAAAATAAGATTTTGCGGGTGATTGGTTTGTCTTCAAGTATTCCTTACAGCCCCGAAACAGATCCGTTAAATCAAATCAATCGGCGAATTTCGATTATCGTGATGAATAAGAAAACAGAGCAACAAATTTTAAATGGCAGTAGCGCATTAGAATAGCGCGTGAATTTTCTGCTTTAAAAAAGCGTTGAAGCCCAATCGATTTATTCAATCGGTTGGGCTTTTTTCTATTTGAAATTAAATGCCGTAACGCGCTTGATACGCTTGAATTGCTGCAAGATGTTCTGTTTCACTCGTTGTTTTCAAATACTCAATAATATCGTTCAAACTAATAATCGCGATGACAGGTAAAGCAAAACGTTCGGTAACTTCTTGAATCGCCGAAATATCACCCAAGCCTTTTTCTTGTCTATCCAAGGCAATTAAAACCCCACTTGGCACAGCCTTAGCAGCTTTAATAATTTCTATCGATTCGCGTACCGATGTCCCTGCCGTAATCACATCGTCAATAATCAACACACGCCCATTTAACGGCGCACCAACTAATAACCCCCCTTCTCCATGATCTTTAGCTTCTTTGCGATTAAAAGCAAACGGCATATCCTCGCCTGTTATCTCAGAATAAGCCATGGCTGTTGAAACGGATAAAGGAATGCCTTTATACGCAGGGCCATAAAAAATATCGACTTTGATACCAGATGCCAGTAAGGCTTGCGCGTAAAACTTGCCTAAATTTTGCAATTTTGCGCCCGTGTTAAATAAACCTGTGTTGAAAAAATACGGGCTAATTCGCCCTGACTTCAATTCAAATTCACCAAATTTCAAAACATCACAATCTAATGCGTATTGAATAAAATCATGTTGGTAAGTATCCATTTACAAATTCTCGATTAAAAAGTTAAAAATTACGGCAAAAATTTTTGCAAAATATCATCCAAAAAATTCCAGCCGTGGTCAGTACAACGATAAACATTTTTGTATTTAACAAGCAACCCCGTTTTGACACATTCACTTAATGCAGGTTCAAGCGTTGTCGAACCCAAGCCCGTTATTAAAGAATAATGCGACAAGTTAAATCCCTGCTTCAAACGTAATTGATTCATCAAAAACTCCAACGGTACATCGATAGCTTCAATAACATTTTCAATAAAATCCAACTCACTAAATTGTCGGTATTGGTCAGGATGTTTTGGTTTTTGCGTGCGAATAATTTTCGCTGGCAATTTCAAGCTCAATTTTCCATGTGCGCCCGCACCAATTCCCAAATAATCGCCGAACTGCCAATAATTTAAATTATGCCGACATTGTTTTCCTGCCAAACTATATGCAGACACTTCATATTGCGCGTAATTATGTTCGGCTAAAATTTGCTGACAATGTTGTTGAGTTTTAAAAATTAACTCATCAGACAGTAAAACAGGCGGATAACGATAAAAATAAGTATTCGGTTCAAGCGTTAATTGATAAAACGAAAAATGCGTTGGGCGCAAAGAAATCGCGGTACGAACATCATTTTCACTGTGCGCTAACGTCGCATTCGGCAAACCAAACATCAAATCTAAATTGAAATTATCGAACCCCACTTTATGCGCCATTTCAGCCGCTGCAATCGCTTCATTGCCTGAATGAACACGCCCTAATTTAGCCAATAACGTATCATCAAAACTCTGAACACCAATCGACAAACGATTTATCCCAATCGCTTTGAATTCGGCAAATTTTTGAAATTCAAACGTCCCAGGATTCGCTTCAAGGGTAATTTCAATATCGGCGATAAAATTTAATTGTTGTTCAACGCCGCGCAACAAGCGATTTAACGCTTCTGGAGAAAATAAACTTGGTGTACCACCACCAATAAAAATACTTTGTAATGGACGAGTGATTTTATAACGTTCAATATCGCGAGCTAAATCGGCAAGTAAACTGTCAATGTAATGCGTTTCGGGAAGTTGGTTTTTTACTGCGTGCGAATTAAAATCACAATACGGGCATTTTTTTAAACACCACGGAATATGAATGTATAAACTGAGTGGCAACAAGGCAAATCACCGAATTAGGTTTAGAATGGCGTGAGTGTAACATAAAAAATAATGAGGATTTATGCGGCTATTATTGGTTGAAGATGATGAAATTTTGGGTGACGGATTGGCAGCTGGTCTGAAAATGGAAGGCTATGCAGTCGATTGGTTGACCAATGGAAAACTTGCGGATGAAGCCTTGAAAAGTAACAGTTACGAACTGGTCGTGTTAGATTTGAACTTGCCCGATATGGATGGGATCAGTATTTTACGCGCTTTGCGAAATCGTAAAAATGAAACGCCCGTTTTGGTTCTCACCGCGAAAGATACGATACCCGATAGAATTTTAGGTTTAGACAGCGGCGCGGATGACTTTGTTATTAAACCGTTTGATTTGAACGAAGTTTGCGCTCGGTTACGAGCTTTGGCTCGGCGTAATGAAGGACGTAGTACACCAACAATTGAACATAACGGCATTATTCTCGATCCAGCCTCGCATGACGTTACGTTTCAAGGTGATAAAGTTGAATTATCACAAAAAGAATTTGAAATTTTGAGCTTTTTAATGAGCAACATCGGGCGTGTTATTTCACGAGCGCGACTCGAAGAAAGTTTGTATTCGTGGAGTTCTGACGTGGAAAGTAACACCGTTGAAGTCCATATTCATCATTTGAGGAAAAAACTTGATGCGTCTGTTATTCGTACAGTGCGTGGTGTGGGTTATATTATTGACGCGGATGATGACGCATGAACTATTCCCTCCGTCATTTATTACTTATTAGCTTACTCACTGCGTCAATGTGCATTTGGGGAGTGACGGCTTTTTTTACTTACAAAGTCACTCGTAACGAAGTTGCTAGTTTATTCGACGCTGAACTTGCACAGTCTGCAAAAGTATTGCATAGCTTCATTGAAAGTTTGTTGCGTGAAGGTTCGCTTTCAACACATTGGATGCAAGCGCAAAATGACGAAAATTTACATATTCCATTGGGTCGAAAACACAATAAAAACCGTGCCTTTCAATTGCTCACTGATGACAATAATAATTTATTAAAATCTGAATCTGTACCAACAACGATGCTGCATGGTTTTGATGAAAAAAATATCGACGACCAGCTTTGGGGCGTATTTGATGATTTATTGCAAGCCAGTACGTTGGGGCATAAATACGAACGAAAAATTGCTTTTCAATTATGGTCAAATACCAATGGCATTGTGTTGCACTCAGACAGTGCGCCACTATTTGCGTTATCTTCAGCGGATCATGGATTTAGTGAAACCAGTATTGATGGGCATTTGTGGCATGTATTCAGTATTGCTAGCACTAACGGCGAATACATTATTCATGTGGGACAAAAAGAGGAAATTCGTGCCGAATTAACAGACGAAATTTCGATGCAATTAGTGATGCAATTTTTAATCGGACTTCCGATTTTAGGACTTGTCATTTGGTTTATTGTTGGACATACACTTGCGCCATTAAATCGTTTAGAAATCGCACTTTCACGCCGCGAAGCTAGCTATTTAAAACCCTTGTCGATTAAAAAGTTACCCAATGAAATTGTGCCGATTGTTCACGAAATCAATACGCTTTTTGTGCAGTTGGAACAAGCATTTGAACATGAACGTCAATTTACTGCCGATGCGGCACATGAATTACGCACACCGTTAGCGGGTTTATTAACACAAGCACAAGTGGCGTTAAGAACCGCCGATGAAACCGTGCGAAATCAAGCCTTGAAACGTATTGAACAAGCTGTACATCGAATGACATATTTGGTGCAACAGTTATTGACGTTTTCACGCATTGATTCTAATACAGAATACCTTGCAAAAGCGGTAACACACGTCGATAAAGAAATTGTACAAGTGATTACTGAACTTGATGCTGAAGCCTATAAAAAACGTATTCATTTGGAATTTATTGAAGAAAATGTCGTGCCGATTATGGCGAATACGTTGCTGATTAACATTCTACTTCGTAACATCATCGACAATGCCATCAAATATACGCCACAACGCGGCAGTATTAATGTGAGTTTGATTGGCACTGAAACACAGTTAATTTTTTGTGTAGAAGATTCAGGACCAGGCATTGCACCCGACCAATATGAAAATTCACTCAAACGTTTTCATCGTTGTGTCGAAACTGCACATACCGCACAAGGTACGGGTTTGGGCTTTTCGATTGTGCAACGTATCGCGGGTATTCATTACGCAGAATTAGCATTAGGTGAATCAGAATTAGGGGGATTAAAGGTTAGAGTTGTATTTAATTTGCCACCACGCATACCCATTAAAAAGAAAAAAAATGGGCGTAAATTGAATTTTTTTAATACGCAGAAAAATTAATGACAAACACAATTTCAACCGTAAAAACAACCGATTTGAGTCACATCAATTATTCTGGCGTAGTAACCACTGATGCGTTGCTCGATAACAGTGTGAATTGGAATTATCTTAACCCTACTCGCACGGTGTTGTATTACACATTTGATACTAAAAATTTTGATGACCCTAAGCTTCATAGCTCTGTTGAGATATTTAATACTACTCAACAAATGGCAACTATCGAAATTCTGAAATATGTTTGCTCCATTACAGGCATTAAATTTGAAAAAATAGCGGCGGGGAAAAATGCTGATATACATTTTGCCAATACAGATTTAAACGGTACATCGGTTACTGGCTTAACCAATAAAATTTATAGTTATACTTCAAGCAATAATATCGTTATTAAATATACCGCAGATGCTTATATTTATTTAGACGATGTTCAATGGGCAAAAGAAAACGGAACACCCACGGCAGAAACGCGTGGTTATGAAACATTGCTACATGAAATCGGTCATGCGCTAGGTTTAAAACACCCTTTTGAAACACCCAATAAATTGGTAAAAGATTTAGATAATACGAACAACACGGTTATGTCCTACACTTATAAAGGCGATTATAAAACCGAATTCCAAAGTTATGACTTAGCCGCATTGCAATGGATTTATGGTGGTGATGGATTAGGTGGCGCAGGCAATATGTCAACCACGATGACTAAACCCACGCAAGGTACAACGGGAGCAGATATTTTAATCGGTACGAAAAACAACGATACAATCAATGGCTTGGCTGGTAACGACACGATTGAAGGTGGAAAAGGCAACGACAAATTAACAGGCGGCAACGGTAAAGATACCTTTGTTTTTGATTTGAAAGACTATGATTTTGTCGGTGATTTCGCGCCACGCGCTCAAAATTTAGATACGATTACCGATTTCACCAAAGGTCAGGACGTTATTCAGCTCAATGCTGATTTTGCGTTTAAAGGTTTTAAAAATGTGGCGAGTTTGAAATTATCAGGTGATGCGAGTTTGATTTATAACAATGCAACGCATGCGTTATATTTCGATGCTGATGGTTCTGAAACACATTATTCACCCACTAAATTTATTCAATTTAGCGGGCAATTGAATTTGGGCATCAGTGATTTACAACTGGTTTAACCGTCAGAAACGCCCGAATTCCTGCAACGCCATGACCACCCGCTAATTTTACTGTTTGTAAATTCGCTTTTTCTAATCCACCTAACGCATAAATTGGCATATTACACTCAGCGACCCATTTTGAAAAAAAATCCCAACCTATCG
>CAINDC010000049.1 GCA_903847275.1 uncultured Pseudomonadota bacterium | reverse complement strand
TTTTCCAGTAATCAACCGATTGCGATTCATGAATTTTTATACCCGCTGATTCAAGGCTACGATTCTGTTGCGATGAAAGCCGATGTGGAATTAGGCGGTACAGACCAAAAATTCAATTTGTTAATGGGACGACAATTACAAGAAGCGTTTGGACAAAAGCCACAAGTCGTCATGACGATGCCAATTTTAGAAGGTTTAGACGGTGTGCAGAAAATGTCGAAATCGCTCAATAATTACATTGGCATTGCCGACGCACCTGATGAGATGTTTGGCAAAATTATGTCGATTAGCGATGAATTGATGTGGCGTTATTTTGAATTGTTAAGTTTCCGTCCGATGGCTGAAATTGCACATTGGAACGAAGAATGCCAAAAAGGTGCAAATCCGCGCGATTATAAATTCAAACTCGCACAAGAAATCATTGCCCGTTTTCATGATGAAGCGGCTGCTGTAAAAGCACTCGAAAATTTTGAAGCCCGTTTTCAACGTGGCGCGATTCCTGATGAAATGCCCGAAGTTGAATTAAAAATCGATGGCGATAATTTAGCCATTGCGAATTTGTTAAAAGATGCCGAATTAACCTCGAGTACATCAGAATCTATTCGCATGATTAACGCGGGTGCGGTGAAAATTGACGGCGAAAAAGTCGATAATCCTAAATTAGAAATTGTGGCGGATTCACAGCACGTTTATCAAGTTGGCAAACGTAAATTTGCACGAGTGACGATTATCAAATCTGTCTAATCACAAATTCTACCGACAATAAAAATAACAAAGAGGCTTTAAATTTATGACAACAAACACAGAAACTCCGCATAATCATTGGTCATCGCGATTTGCGTTTATTTTGGCTGCAACAGGTTCTGCTGTTGGTTTGGGAAACATTTGGAAGTTCCCGTATATCACAGGTGAAAATGGTGGCGGCGCATTTGTCGTTGTTTATTTGGCATGTGTTTTGTTAATTGGCATTCCGATAATGATTGCGGAAACCATGCTTGGACGGCGCAGCCAACGAAATCCTATTGAAACAATGGAATTTTTAACCGAAGAAGCGAAAGCTGATAAAAATTGGCATTATCTTGGTTGGATGGGCGTAATTGCTGGCGTGTTGATTTTGTCTTATTACAGCGTGATTGCGGGTTGGGCGACGGGTTATATTTTTAAAGCGTTTACAGGTAGTTTTTTTGATGCCGATGCCGCAGCGATTCAGACATTATTTGAAAATTTTACCGCTAGTCCGTTGCAATTGATTTTTTGGCACAGCATTTTTATGGTGGCGACCATGTGGATTGTGGCGCGAGGTGTGAATAATGGATTGGAAAAAGCGACGCGCTTTTTAATGCCAAGTTTGTTCGTGTTGCTGATTTTATTGGTGGGTTACGCGATGACAACAAACAGCTACGAAAAAGGGCTGCATTTCATGTTCAATTTGGATTTTAGTACGTTGACACGCAATTCTGTTTTAACCGCGATGGGTCACGCTTTTTTCACATTAAGTTTGGGCATGGGCGCGATTATGGTTTATGGCGCGTATTTACCGAAAGATATTTCGATTGCGAAAACCGCTTATTTAGTTGCTGCGGCTGACACAGTTGTCGCGTTATTAGCGGGCATTGCAATTTTTCCACTGGTTTTTGAACACGGTTTACATCCCGCTTCAGGCGCAGGTTTGATTTTCCAAACCTTGCCAATTGCCTTTGGTAATATGACAGGCGGTTGGTTGATGGGGATTTTGTTTTTCGTATTATTGGTTTTTGCCGCGTTGTCATCGTCAATTTCTTTGATTGAACCAGCGGTGGCTTGGTTGGTTGAAAATAAAAATTTCACCCGTGAAAAAGCCTGCATTTGGACAGGTTTAGGCACATGGTTTTTAGGTTTAGGCACAGTATTTTCATTTAACATTTGGAAAGATGTGCTTTTCTTTGAACGCACCATTTTTCAATTACTCGACTACATCACCGCGAATTTGATGTTACCGATTGGCGGATTTTGCATTGCCGTTTTTGCGGGTTACGTTATGAAACGTGAACACAGCGAAAGCGAATTACAAATGCCTTGCAAACCGAGTTATGAATTGTGGCGCGTTTTAATTCGTTATGTTGCCCCCGCTTCAATTTTCTTGGTGTTCTTACACGTTGTAGGAGTTTTGTAACATGACACGCATTGAAAAAAGTGCGTTAGTGAAATTTTCCGCACAACAAATGTTTGATTTGGTAAACGACATCGAAAGTTATCCAAAATTTTTACCGTGGTGTAGCGGCACGCGCATTTTAAGTAGAGCTGAAAATATCATTGAAGGCGAAATTTCAATTTCAAAAGGTGGGTTTGAGAAAAAATTTTCGACCCGCAACACGCTCGATTTTGGAAAAAAAATGACTGTCGAATTATTAGATGGTCCTTTTTCACATTTGACGGGCGAATGGAATTTTTTACCGTTGCGCGAAGATGCCAGCAAAATTACGTTGGATTTAGATTTTGAAATGTCGGGTGTTTTGGCGAATTTAGCCTTTGGCGCGGTATTCAATCAGATTTGCAATACGATGGTGAGTTCTTTTACGCAACGCGCGAAAGAGGTTTATACGAATGATTAGCGTCGAAGTTGTCTACGCAAAACCAGAAATACAAACATTATTATCGGTTTCAGTAGATGAAAATCGCACGGTGGCAGAAGCGATTGTGCAATCGGAAATTTTGAATCAGTTTTCAGAATTAGATTTGAAAACGTTGAGCGTAGGAATTTTTTCAACACCGTGTAAATTAGACCGCGTCGTGAAAAATGGCGATAGAATTGAAATCTATCGCCCATTACAAAATGACCCAAAAGACGCACGGCGACAACGTGCGTTAAAAAAATAAAAATTTATTGCGTTGTGGCGGTGGGTTTTATTGGCTCAACTTCTTTTTTCACGTCGTCACGATTATCGCCGTAACCAAACCAACCAGACATTGTTTCCCACAGCGTTTTTTCTAAATCTCGTTTCGGCACATCAACCATTTTATCGGTGCTAGGTTTTGCAACTGGCACCGCACTTGGTCTTAAATCTCCTTGAATACCTTTTACTTGGTCATCTTCAAAGAAAATAGAAATCGCTTTTTGCTCGCGATCTTCGCCGCCTTTTTTTGACGAGTAAATATAATCCCAACGATTTTGATGAAAGAAGTCCACCAACATTGGCGACCCCATGATGTATAACACTTGGCGTTTAGTCATATTTGGACGTAATTGATCAATCATCGCTTGATCAATCATGTTTCCTTGATTCACATCGATTTTATAAACATAAGGCAAATGATTTAAAGCAACGGAACACGACATCAGTGAAAGGCTAAGAAAACTTAAAGCTAAAATTTTTTTTCGCATTAGAAGGAATTTGAGAATAAGGGAAGAATGGCGCAAATTCTACGGGATTTGCGTTAAACAGTCATGCGCTTAGGCTTCAAAAAACGTTACAATGCACCAACACAACTCTTTCGAGGATTCTAATAATGAACAATCAAGAAAACATCGAACTCAAAAATGCGGGCTTAAAAGTCACCGTGCCACGCCTGAAAATTTTACATCTTTTAGAAAAACAGGCTGCGAAACGTCATTTTTCAGCTGAAGAAATTTATAAAATTTTACTCAGCGAAAACGAAGACATTGGATTAGCGACAGTTTATCGCGTGCTGACTCAATTTGAAGCTGCTGGGCTGGTGTCACGCCACTATTTTGAAAGTGGAAATTACGTTTTTGAACTTGATAACGGTGGGCATCACGATCATTTAGTTTGTGTGAAATGCGGTAAAGTAGATGAATTCCAAGATGAATTTATCGAAAAACGTCAACGTGAAATCGCCGACAGCTTGGGTTATGAACTCACTGATCACAATTTTTATCTTTACGGTTTTTGTGGCGAATGTCGCAAACTGAAAGCTTAACTTCTCTCAAAAAATCATTCATGTTTAAACCTCTTATTTTTTATATTGGCTTGCGTTACACACGCGCTAAACGCCGCACTCAGTTCATTTCATTCATTACGTTGACTTCAGTTTTAGGTATTGCGCTCGGTGTCACAGCATTGATTACCGTTTTATCAGTGATGAACGGTTTTGAATCAGAATTGCGTGAACGGATTTTAGGAATGACTTCGCACGCGACAGTTACAGGACAATCAGGACAGCTCGACAATTGGCAAGAACTTGACCAGCGTTTAGTCGATTATCCACACATTCAAGGGACTGCACCGTTTATTAACGGGCAAGTGATGATTAACGCCGACCGACGTGTGAGCGGCACGATGTTGAGCGGCATCTTGCCTGAAAATGAAGCAAAAGTGTCTGAAGTTGCCTCAAAAATGAAAGAAGGCAAATTGACCGATTTGGTGTCTGGTGAATATGGCATTATTTTGGGTTTGGAATTAGCGAATTATTTGGGCGTTGTCGTGGGTGACAAAATCACTGTTATAAGTCCACAAGTAAATTCAACGCCAGCAGGTGTTGTACCGCGAATGCGCCGTTTTACCGTGATTGGTACATTCCAAGTTGGTATGTATGAATATGATCGAAACATGGCATTGATTCATCTTGACGACGCGGCAAAATTATTTCGTTTAGATTCTGCGGTTTCAGGTTTGCGAATCAAATTGGATGATTTATTCAACGCGCCCAAAATTACGCATGAATTGTCGCAAGCTCTTTATAACAATTATTACGTTAGCGATTGGACTGTCGCACACAGCAATTTCTTCCGTGCGATTCAAACTGAAAAAACCGTGATGTTTATTATTTTGTTGCTTATCGTAGCGGTTGCAGCGTTCAACATTGTTTCGACGTTGGTGATGGTTGTAACGGACAAACGCGGCGATATTGCCATTTTGAAAACACAAGGTTTAACGTCACCTAGCGTGATGGGAATATTTATGGTTTTAGGTGCGATTATTGGTGCAGTCGGTACAATTATCGGAACTGTTTTTGGTGTGATTTTGGCGTTAAATATTGAAACGATTGTGCCAGCAATTGAAAAATTATTTCACGTTCAATTTATGGCAGCAGACGTTTATTACATTAGCGAATTGCCATCGAAATTGGTTTGGACAGATGTTTATTCGATTGCAGGAATGGCGTTTTTCTTATCATTATTAGCGACTATTTACCCCGCGTGGCAAGCTGCAAAAGTTAATCCAGCGGAGGTATTACGTTATGAGTAAGCTAATTTTGGAATGTAAAAACCTCGTGAAACGCTACGGCGATTTAGATGTTGAAGTGTTGAAAGGTGTGAATTTAAAAATCACAGTCGGTGAGCGCGTAGCGATTATGGGCGCGTCGGGTTCAGGCAAAAGCACGTTATTACATTTGCTTGGCGGTTTAGATAAAGCCACCAGCGGCGAAGTCGTATTAAATGGCGTGAATTTAAACCAAGTCAGCGGTGCGAAACTGGCACAATTACGCAATCAATCGCTCGGTTTTATTTATCAATCGCATCATTTATTAGGTGAATTTACTGTTTTAGAAAATGTCGCTATGCCATTGTTGATTGGCGGTGAATCGGTGAAAAATGCTCAAATTCGTGCAACAGAATTGTTAAAACGTGTGGGTTTAGGGCATCGTATCGAACACAAACCTGGTGAACTTTCAGGTGGAGAACGCCAACGTGCGGCGGTCGCACGAGCGTTAATCAACAAACCTGCTTTGGTGTTAGCCGATGAACCAACGGGAAATTTAGACAGTAAAACTGCGGAATCGGTTTATCAGTTGATGCTGGAATTAAATCAGGAATTACAAGTGAGTTTTTTAGTGGTAACGCATGACCACGATTTAGCGTCAAAATTAGGAAAAGTGTTGCATATGGAAGATGGGCTAATTCTTTAATATCACCGAATTAAAATTGCAGTGGAATATATTTAACTAAATGACAAACTCCTCACCAGCAAAACTCATTGACCGTTTCGGACGCACCGTAGATTATTTACGCATTTCGATTACTGATAGATGCGATTTTCGCTGTGTGTATTGCATGGCGGAAGATATGACGTTTTTGCCACGAAATCAGATTTTAAGCCTCGAAGAAATTTACACGCTAGCACAAACGTTTGTGGAATTGGGCGTAAAAAAAATTCGTATCACAGGTGGTGAACCGTTAATTCGTAAAGGTGCTTTGGAATTATTACACCAAATTGGCGTGTTGAACGGTTTGCATGAATTAGTTTTAACGACGAATGGTTCACAACTTGTGACCGCCGCGCCGACTCTAAAAGCAGCAAATGTAAAACGCTTAAATATCAGTTTAGACACGCTCAATGCTAATAAATTCAAAGAATTAACCCGTACAGGTGATTTAAAAAATGTATTGAATGGAATTCAAGCCGCAAAAAAAGAAGGTTTTGAACGAATAAAATTAAATGCCGTAATTTTGAAAAATCGTAATCACACGGAAGTTTGCGATTTAGTTCAGTTTGCGATTGATAACGAAATCGACATCAGTTTTATTGAAGAAATGCCGTTAGGAATTGTTGAAAAACATAATCGTGCGGAAGCGTATTATTCAAGCGATGAAATTCGTCGTGATTTGGAACAACGTTTTACGCTAATTCAAAGCACGGAAAAAACAAATGCGCCATCAGATTATTCTGACATTCCAAATACGCAAACTCGCGTTGGATTCATTTCACCGCATAGTCATAATTTTTGCAGCACTTGTAACCGCGTGCGTTTAACCGTTGAAGGACGTTTATTATTATGTTTGGGTAACGAACACTCGATTGATTTGAAAACCATTTTGCGTGCGCCCGATTTCAGTTCTGAAAAACTCAAACAAGCCATTATCAATTCAATGGAAATCAAACCCGAAAAGCATGAGTTTAATGTCAAAGAGCAGCCTGTCATTTTTCGTTATATGAATATGACGGGCGGCTAGTCGTTTCAATCCGCTATAATTCACGCATTAAACAAAACTCATAGGATTTCTCATGTCTCAAATGAAAAAAGTCGTCGCTTCGACGATGCTCGGCAACGGTTTAGAATGGTACGATTACGCACTTTACGGCACATTTACCGCTTTAATCAGCAAACATTTTTTCCCCGCTGGCGACGATGCCGTGGCATTAATTGCCACGTTTGGCATTTTTGCGATTGGTTTTTTAATGCGACCACTTGGCGCGATGATGTTTGGTTATATCGGCGACAAATACGGGCGTAAAAACGCGCTGTCATTGTCGATTTTGATGATGGCAATTCCGACGGCGTGCATTGGTTTATTACCCACTTATTCCATGATTGGCATTTACGCGCCCATTTTATTAACGCTAATCCGTTTGGTTCAAGGCGTTGCGATTGGCGGCGAATTTGGTGGCTCGATTGTGTATTTAGTTGAACACGCAAAACCTGCCAATAAAAATCGGGTTGGTAGTTTATCGATGATTAGTATGTTGATTGGCTTATTTTTCGGCACGATGATTTCCGCTGTTTTAGCAAAAATTATGTCGCCCGAAGATTTTGATATGTACGGCTGGCGAATTCCGTTTATTTTAGGATTTTTCATTGGTTTAGTGGGTTTGTATATTCGGACAAAATTGAACGAAAGCCCTGTATTCATTGAAGCACAAGAAGCGGGACACGTTTCAGAATCACCGATTAGCGAAACCTTCAAAAACAATTACAAAGAAGTTTTATTAGGCGTTGGCTTGTATTTGGCAGTGACGATTCCGTTTTATATTCAAACCGTTTTCATGCCCAGTTTTATGGTGAAATTCATGCACTTTAGCAGTGCTGATGCGTTGACGATTTATTTGATTGTATTAGGTGTGATGATGATTTGTGCGCCCATTTCAGCGATTTTATGTGATACCAAAAATCGTGAACGCCTAATGAAAATTGTGACTGTGGGCTATTTGCTGTTTGCGATTCCTTATGTTTATTTGCTCGATTATCAAACCTTTACATTCGCACTGATTTCGCAGGTCGTTTTTGCCAGTATTATTGCGTTTTATATTGCCCCCATTCCAACATTGGTGACAGAGCTTTTTCCTGCTCGAACTCGTTACACAGGAATGTCGTTGTCGTGTAATTTAGCAGCGGCAATTTTTGGTGGTACGTCGCCAATGTTAATCACGGCGTTGATTACGGGAACTGGCTCAAATTATCCGATTGCCATTTATGTGATGATTGCAGCGTTTGTATCGTTGCTTTGCGTGTGGGAAGTCAAACGTCGTCGTGACTCAAATCGTTTGTATTTAATTGCTGGCGCGAAACATGATTAAAAAGCCTTACCTTTTATTAGCGTTATGTTTAACAGCTTGTGACCAACCAAAAACAGTTCAAAAATTTGAAGGTTATTCGCAAGGTACAACCTATCACGTCAGCTTTTGGTCATCGCAAAAAAACATAGATGCAATGACCATTCAAAAAGCAGTAGACGGTGAATTAAAGCGTCTTGATGAACAACTTTCAAATTATCGTGATGATTCTGCGATTGAAAAATTCAACGCGATAAATTCAACTGAACCACAAGAAATCAGCGCAGAAATTGTCGATTTAATTGCAAAAACTCAAGCTGTCAGCAAAGCAAGTCAAGGTTGTTATGATTTGACGATTAAACCGTTGTTTGATTTATGGGGATTTAAAGGTGAAGCGTTAACACCGCCCTCACCTGCTTCACTTCAACAAACATTATCGCAAGTGGGTTTTGAGCGTTTGGAAATTTTAGATTCAACGCATTTACGCAAAAAAATTCCAAATTTAAAACTGGATTTATCGTCAATTGGGCAAGGTTACAGCGTGTTACAAATTGCCGCACTTTTAGAATCGCAAGGTGTGGATAATTATTTAGTCGAAATCGGTGGTGAATTGCAAACGCTGGGCAAAAAACCAGATGGTTCAACATGGCGTATCGCGTTGGAAAAACCGCTTTCTGGTGAACGTTCAATGCACAAAATTGTCAGCATCAACCAAACAAAATCATTTGCAATCACAACAGCGGGAACATATCGACATTTTTTTGATGCAAATGGCAGACGTTACAGCCATATTTTGAACGCAAAAAATGGTGAGCCGATTACACATGAAACAGTTTCTGTGACGGTTTTCAGTGACAATGCAACAACATCAGAATTATGGGATACCGCGTTGTTATGTGTTGGACGTAAAGCGGGAATTGAAATAGCAAATCAAGCGGGAATTGCGGCGTTATTTATTGAGCAAGAAGGTGAAATGTTTAACGAATTTAGTTCGACGGCTTTAGCTGAACTGAAAACCGTCGAAATTCAATAATTTTATTGTGAACGAACCCAATCGCCCACTTTAATTCCTAATTTACCTATTGAACCTTCAATCGTACCAATCGCATAACGCGCTGTGACACTTTGAATGGTCAACACGCTAACGGGTTGTTTGTCGCTGGTAACAAAACTGCTACCACCTTCTAAATGCAACCCGTCACTCGCTGTACCGTAAACAATTAACTGATCACCAACATTGAGTTTTTCTTGTGCGCCCGCATCAATAAATACCTTATTGCCTTTAATATCAGCAATGCGCGTCGCAAATGGATAACAATTCAACGTTTGCTGAATATCGTTGCTGGCTTTGTCGATAATTTCCGTGATTTTTTTACCTGTTTCAGTCGTACGGAAACCATCGCTGCCCACCGTGTAACTTGCAGGAATCATGACGCTTCCTTCCGACTTATCCACATAACGACGTTGCAACAATAACGCGCCACTCATACCATCATGAACATAAACATCAATGCCGATATTACGCTTACCAGACAAATGACGTTCCCAACTATTCACTAACGCCTCAATCCCGCTGCCGTTCATATATTCATCAGAGGCAATTTCTAAATCTCGAATGACACCTGAAAGTACAAATTGTGCGCCCGATTTATGTGCGAGTTTTACAATTTTTGAATCTTGATAAGGATCGCGCTCTTGCGTTTCAGGTGCTAAATCAGGGCGCGGATAAAGCGCGATATTGGTGGCATTGATACCGATAAATTGATTCGATTCCATCAATAAATTGTTAATTTCACGCGGAATGCCATTGTCCAAATCATTGGTTTCATAATCGCTGAGTTGCTCTTGAACCACGCGAGGAAATGCGGTGGCTAAAATGCGTTTTCGATATATTTGCTGACACATTCCAGTCGGCGATAATTCCACCATCGCTTTAACGTGATAAACATCGCCTGTTTGCCATTCACGCAAAATTTTTGTATTGCTCACTGCCGCCGCTGAACGCATCGACATCGAATCAAA
>CAINDC010000048.1 GCA_903847275.1 uncultured Pseudomonadota bacterium | reverse complement strand
TTAACACGCGATTTTTCTTGTTTTTCTTTCTCTTCGTCGCTCAATGGACGAAATTCAATTGTTAATAAACCGTCCGTTTGAAATACAGAATAATCATAAAGTTCATTCACAGTCGTGACGGTTAAAGTCGTTTCTTGTTTTGATGAAGTCGTGTCGATAAATTTAACGGGCGTAGCAAATTCGGATACATCTAAGCGTTTCGCCAGTCCATCAGGTAATTGTGTATTTAAAAAACTAATAACGATTTTTCCATTTTCTTTTTTAGAATTGACCACTGTATTTGGATTTGCCAACGATACTAAAATTCGACCTTCACTTTTATCACCACGCTTGAAATCAAATCCACTAATCGCTTGCTCTGGAATAAACGCAGCTATTTTTTCATTTGTGGCTTTGGTGATTTCAGACGTATTTAATTTCACAGGCGGTAATTTTGGGATAAATTTACCTGCCTCGTTCTGTGAGGATTGCTGCGGTGTTAATGTTAAAAAAACTTTATTTCCATCTGTTTTTACGTCAAATGCCATGGCTTCGAGTAAATTTAAAATCACCCGCACACGTCCATCAGCTTCGATAACATAAGCATTCATCGCAGCACCTTGACTGATGGGATAGATTTTTTTAGTTAGTCCATTTTTCACTGCGGCAAAATCTAATACGATTCGCGCTGGGTTGTCGGTTTTAAATACTTTCGGTGTAATCGCTGTACCAGATAATTCCATTTGAACTTGTAATTTATCATTCCCTTGCGAAGTAAAATTTATCGTTGATAATGTTAATGGTTCAATGCTATGACCCACACTAGATAAAAAAAACAGACTAACTGCAATTAACAGTTGCAAACGTAAATTTATTTTCAACATAAAAGCAGTTTCCTTTTGCTATTCAATTAGCGTTAAAGTCGCTGATTGTTCGATAAATCGTCCAGGTTTACTTGGAATGATTTCAATCAATTCAATTTTATTTTTATCTACACGGATAATTTTTCCGTCGTTTTTGCCCATGTAATTTCCAGCTTTTACGCGATAAATAGTATTACTGTCACCTTTAACCAATCCCCATAATGTCGCGTTCATGTTAATTGTTCCAACCATTCTCATGCCGCTCAATTCAAAGGCTTCAAGCGGTTCTTTGGTGCGATTAGCATTAGGATGAATTCCGTTATCAGGTTCTTCTATTTCACCAGGTTCTAAGGCTTCTGGTACTATTTTCTCCACTGGTTTAAATGGATCACGCAAATTGCCTTCTTTCGTGAAAATAAAAGGTTCGACGCTTTTAAATTCTGGTAAAGGTTTTACCGTTTCTTGCGGCTTTGCTTTAATGCCTGCGATGTATTTCTGTAAGTCGGTGGAATCATTATCACTGCACGCAATTAAATAAACCGTTGTAAAAATTATCAATAAAAAACGGACATGATTTGAAATTACGGTGTTATTTAACATCATTTGCGGCGCTTTTATTTTCATAATACGTTTTTACTGTTACAGACATTAGCATTTTACTTTGTTTCGTGATTTTGGTTTTGTCGAATGGTGTAATAGTCAAATCGTGAATAGTGACAATTCGAGGCAATGCCGCTAATCCACTAATAAATAAAAGTAACTCTTCATATTCGCCAATTATTTCAATGTTAATGGGTAATTCTGAGTAAAATTCTTGATGCACGGCTGGGGCAGGTTTGAATAATTTAAACTCTAAACCATTGGCAATTCCTGCTTGAGAAATATCAATCACTAAGCCAGCAACCTCTTCTTCCACTGGCATTTGCTTAACAATATCATTCAATGTTTGTTTAATGAGCTTTAGCTGTTCTTGATATATGGGCAAATTGGCTGCTTGATTATGCTTAAGCTCAAATATCATTTTTAATTCAGTTTCTTTTTTTTGTACCGTTTCCAATGCTTGCAATTGATCAAATGCGTCGTAATAAAGACCTGCGCCTAGAGCAAAGATGCAACTTAAACAAATCACACCAATCCGAACAGGTAAAGACCAGCTCCATGCAGCATTGAAATCCCAATCGATTTCAGCTAAATCAAGTTCTGCTAATTTCATATTATTTTATATCAGGTAAATCACGTTGTTTTGTTCGCAAGGTAAAATCATTCATTTTTCCGCCGCTGGATTTATCTGTTGCCAATTTATCTTGGGTGATTACATCTAAAGACGGAGTTTGTAACCATTGTGAAGTTGCAATGGCACTCATAAATGCAGAAACTAAAGCGTTAGATTGTGCTTTGCCTTCAAAAACTAAATCACGTCCCGTGCGTGTTAATTTGGTAATAAATAATCCTTCGGGTGTAATACGAGGAATTTCATTAAATAAATGAACAATTTCTGGACGTGAGCGTTGTAAATTGTGAATAACAGTAATTTTATTTATTAAGCGCGTTTTTTGTACTTCTACATTTTTGATATTGACAATTTTTTGGTCTAACACCGTAATTTCGTCTTGCAGTATTTTATTTCGTTGAGCTTGATATTCTTGCTGATTAGAGAAGTAAATATGAATACCAACCAAAATACATACGGTTATTCCCATCGCAATACTCATTGATGTGACAAATGCTTGTTGTTTTTCTTTACGTAATTCTTCGCGCCACGGCAATAAGTTAATTTTTATCATTAGTCAAAACTCCGTAATGCCAAACCGCAGGCAATCAACATTGACGGTGCGTCTTTCTCTAAATTCTTTGGGTTTACACGTGATGATATTTCCATATCAAAAAAAGGATTCGCAATGTATGTCTCTACATCCAAGGCTTGCGAAACTAATTTATCCACTCCTGTAATTGCCGCACAACCACCTGCGAGAATGATGCTATCAATCGGGCGACTCGCATTTGATGCAAGAAAAAATTGAATAGTACGTTGAATCTGCTGAACCATGCTGCGTTTAAATGGATCAAGAACATCACTTTCGTAATTATCGGGTAATCCACCTAATTTTTTTGTTATCCCCGCCTCATCGTAAGTTAATCCATAATTACGCTGAATATCTTCGGTAAGTTGCCTGCCTCCAAAGTTCTGTTCCCGTGTATAAATCGTGCGAGAATTATAAAGCACATGCAACGTCGTTAAATTTGCCCCAATTTCAATTACGACGATAGTTTTATTTTCTACAGAATAGGGCAGTTGATTAGCGAGCAAAATAAACGAATTTTCAATGGCAAAGGCTTCAATATCGACTATTTTTGCCTTTAATCCCGCAATTTTCAGTGCGGCAATACGTTCTTCTATGTTTTCTTTTCGAGAAGCAGTGAGCAATACATTTACTCGATTTACATCAACTTCGTTTTTACCTTGAACTTCAAAATCAAAATTAACTTCATCAATACCGTAAGGAATGTATTGTTCAGCGTCAATCATGATTTGTTCAACCATTTCATCGTCTGTTAATCCATCGGGCAACGTAATCAATTTTGTGATTACTGATGATCCACCAACTGCTACAGCCGCTTGTGTTAACTTTGTTCCAGAACGCTTAATCACTTTTTTAATTGCTTCACCAATGACATCAACATTTGTAATATGTTTGTCCACTACTGCATCGCGAGGTAATGGTGCAACCATGTAATTTTCGACTTTGTAATGATCACCGTGCTTGCTAAGTTCCAACAGTTTTACAACAGTCGTAGTAATATCAATACCTAAAACAGCTGTAGTTTTTTGTCCAAAGCCAGCGAAGCGGAAATTTAAATCAAGATTAAAATTGAGTTTGTTTTTTAGCCAATTCATGATTTTTTAAAAGTAAGAGAAATCATCATTAAATTGGCTTAAAAACAAAAATGCGTTAAGCCAATTTTCCGTGACAGTGTTTATATTTCAAGCCTGAACCACATGGACAAACATCATTTCGACCAATGCTGTCTTGCGTCAAACTTGTGGGCATTTCAACAAATGTTGGCTCTTCTGTATCTGCAATGGCTGATAAATGCTCACTATCGTGTTCGATTGTTCCTGTTGGGATTGCAAATTCTGCATCTAATTCACGATCCAATGCACTTTGCTCCAATGGAATTTTAAACAACAAGCCAACCACTTCAAATTTGATTGTTTCAAGCAAATGAGTAAACATTTCAAAAGCTTCGCGTTTATATTCCTGCTTTGGATCTTTTTGCGCGTAACCACGGAAATGAATGCCTTGACGCAAATAATCCATTGCCGCTAAATGTTCCTTCCAGTTGTGATCTAAGGCACGCAACATAAAAGTTTTCTCAACATTCCGTAACGTATCTGCACCAATCCTAACTTCTTTTTCAGTGTGATTTTCTTCCAAAATCTGGATTATTTTTTGACGCAAACCTTCTTCTTGTAGTTTTTTATCTTCATTAAGCAGATTTTGTACCGCAATTTCAACGCCAAATTCAAGGCGCAGATGTTCTTCTAAACCAGAGATATTCCATTGTTCAGCCATTGTTCTAGGTGGAATGTAGAGCGTAATCATATTATTGACTACATCTTCACGAATGGCTGTGATGATTTCTGAAATGTCATCCGCTGCCATAATGTCGCTACGTTGTGCGTAAATGACTTTTCTTTGATCGTTTGCCACATCGTCATACGCCAAAATTTCTTTGCGGATATTAAAATTGTGCGCTTCGACTTTACGTTGTGCATTTTCAATCGAACGAGTAACCCAAGGATGCTCAATGGCTTCGCCGTTGCCCATACCTAGCTTTTGCATTAACCCTGAAACACGATCAGATGCAAAAATTCGCATTAAATCGTCTTCTAACGATAAGAAAAATCGACTTGAACCTGGGTCGCCTTGACGACCTGAACGACCACGCAATTGGTTGTCAATTCGGCGTGATTCATGGCGTTCTGAACCGATAACATGTAAACCACCACTTGCCACAACAGCATTGTGACGATCTAACCACGCGCCTTTAACTTTGTCTTTTTGTGCTTGAGTTACATCTGCATCGAGTGAATGTAATTCTGCTTCTAAATTTCCACCTAAAACAATATCTGTTCCACGTCCCGCCATATTTGTGGCGATAGTTACGGCATACGGTTGCCCTGCTTGTTCAATAATATGAGCTTCACGTTCATGTTGCTTAGCATTTAAAACTTCGTGTTTAATACCTTGTTTTGTCAAAATATCTGACAATAATTCAGAGTTTTCAATCGACGTAGTACCGACTAAAACAGGTTGTCCACGACTCACGCATTCTTTAACATCATTTGCTACCGCTTCATATTTTTCAGCAGATGTTAAAAAAATTACATCGCCTAAATCGCGACGAACCATATTGCGATGAGTTGGAATAACGACAACTTCTAAGCCATAAATTTTATTTAATTCAAAGGCTTCAGTGTCAGCAGTCCCTGTCATACCAGATAATTTTTCATACAAACGAAAATAGTTTTGGAAGGTAATCGAGGCAAGCGTTTGATTTTCATTTTGAATCGGTACGCCTTCTTTGGCTTCAATCGCTTGATGTAAGCCTTCTGACCAGCGGCGACCCGACATGGTACGACCAGTAAATTCGTCCACGATAATGACTTGATCGTCTTTTACAATATATTCAACATCACGTCTAAACAGCGCGAAGGCTCGTAATGCGGCACTCATGTAATGCATTAAACGTAGGTTTGTAGCGTCATACAAACTTGTACCTTCTGCTAACAAACCATGCTCAATCATCAGTTGTTCGATGTTTTCGTGACCCGCTTCGGTAAGGTGAATTTGTTTCGTTTTTTCATCAACTGAATAATCGCCTTCACCATCTTCTTTAAGTTGTTTCGTCAATAACGGCACAATCTCATTTACTCGCAAATAAATGTCGCTAGTGTCGTCCGTTGGACCTGAAATAATTAAAGGTGTTCGAGCTTCATCAATTAAAATTGAATCTACTTCATCGACGATAGCAAAATGCAAATCGCGCTGTACTTTATGTTCAAGCGTAAACGCCATATTGTCGCGCAAATAATCGAAACCAAATTCGTTATTTGTGCCATAAGTAATATCGCAAGCATAAGCAAAACGGCGTTCTTGAGCTTCCATTTGCGAAAGAATTACACCTGTAGTCATCCCGAGAAAACTATATAGTTTACTCATATTTTCTGAATCACGTTTCGCTAAATAATCATTTACAGTAACGACATGAACGCCGCGAGCGGGGAGGGCGTTTAAATAGGCGGCAAGCGTAGACATTAACGTTTTTCCTTCGCCCGTTTTCATTTCAGCGATCTTGCCATTATGCAAAATCATACCTCCAATTAACTGGACATCGAAATGGCGCATATCAAATACACGAGTTGATGCTTCACGCACCGTGGCAAAGGCTTCAGGTAATAAATGATTTAACTTTTCGCCTTGTTCTAAGCGTTCACGAAATTCTTGCGTTTTGGCTTGCAACGCTTCGTCAGATAGTTTTTCGTATTCTGAAGACAGTGCATTGACCTTTTTAACCAACGCTATTTTTTTCTTAATCAGCCTGTCATTGCGGCTACCTATGACTAATTTGACGAGTTTGCCGAGCATACTTTTTCCAATGTGAATTTAGTGAAAGTTTAGTGAAAGCGCGAGATTATATACCGTCTACCGTATTAGTTACAGCGTAAATCGCATACATAAAACACAATTAAAATCCCTTGAATTTAGATGTGACTTTTATCATCACATGAGATTTTTATTTTAACGGATCGCATCATGTGAAAATAAAATTGCCAATTCCCAAGCTATAGCTAAAAATATCATTACTATTTACTGGATGTTTATCTGAATTCGTAGAGCATACGTTGATGAAAAAGAAAGGGAATTAACTAAAAACATCATATTTTATTTACCTTGATACGTCGAATTATGCTGTAAAACCACTACAAACCACGAATTTATAGGGCGAGTAGTTAAAAAAATATTGTTTAAATAACAATATGTATTTCCACCCTTTAAAAAAACAATTTATGACACAAAAATTTAATTTCCACGAATTGAAAACCTCGAATCGATTACCTTCACCGTCAGGTACTGCCTTGGAAATCATGAGGTTATTGCAACGTGACGACGTCAAGATCGAGCAAGTTTCTCAATTGATTAAGTTGGATCCTGCATTAAGTGGGCGAATTTTACAATTTTCAAATTCGGCTGCGAATGGAGTGCATACCCAAATTAGTAATATCAATGACGCGATTATTATGATTGGTATGGTTGCAGTAAAGAATTTTGCACTTAGTCTTTCACTCGTTGGAAATGACAGCAACAACCGCTGTCCAAATTTTAATTATCCAGCCTATTGGTCAAAATCATTAGCGACTGCCGTGGCAATTTCATTATTGAGTACACACGAGCGTATTATTAGTCCCGAAGAAGCATTTACGCTGGGATTGCTGATAGATATTGGAAGTCTTGCATTAGCTACAGCCTGGTCAGAAAGTTATGGCGAGTGTATTGCAATTGCGAATGGGGACGAATTATTAAAATTAGAGCAAGAGCAATTTGCGATTAATCATAATGTGTTAACTTTAATGCTTTTAGAGGATTGGGGCTTTTCATCAATACATATCGAAGCCTTAAAACTTTACTTCAAGCCCAATGACGGAAATTTAAAAGCAAATCAGCTGGCAAAACAATTGTATTTCGCCACTCAATTGGCTAATTATTGTATTGCAGATGAAAATTATCGTGTGGATTTAATGCCCAAATTATTGCTTGATGCGGCGCATTATTTTAATGAAGCCGAATTGAAAGTATTTATAACAGATATATTTAAACAATGGCAAAAATGGGGGAAACTTGTCAATGTCAAAACAGATATTCGTCAATCGTCGCCTGAATTAAACAAAGATGAACATAATGACTTGTCGTCTTTGAATATCTTAGTTGTAGATAATGACGTGATGATGTTGGCGCGTTTATCGAAACAGTTAACAGCCGTAGGTCATAAAGTAGTTGCGTGCAAAGATGGTGATTCGGCATTGAAATACGCATTAGAAAATAAACCAGAATTGATTATTACTAATTGGCACATGAAGCCAATGGACGGTATTGAATTATCAAAGATGTTGCATTCATCAACGTGGGGCAGTTCGATTTACATCATAATGTTGACTTCATCCGACGAAGAAAAAGCGTTGATTGAAGCTTTTCACGCTGGCATTGATGATTATGTAACCACGCCATTAAGTTTAAAAGTATTGCTTACTCGAATTCGGGCAGGGCAACGAATTATTAAACTGCAAAAAGAAGTCGAAAAAGAACGCAAAGAATTACAGCGGTATATTGCAGACCTTGCTGTTGCTAATCGCAGATTAGAATTGATGGCGAATACCGATGTATTAACAGGTTTATCAAATCGACGTTATTCATTGAATCGATTAGAACAAGAATGGGCTGGCGCCCATCGTAATAAAACCCCATTAAGTGTATTGATGCTAGATTTAGATCATTTTAAATCCGTGAATGATTCATTGGGTCACGATGCGGGCGATTTAGTGCTGATTCACACAACCACACTCATGAAAAAATGTTCACGCGCCACTGATATTCCATGTCGATTAGGGGGCGAGGAATTTTTGGTAATTTGTCCAAATACCGACAGCAAATCAGCATTGTTATTAGCGGAGCGAATAAGGCAAACGATTGAAAAAATCCAAGTCGAAAATGTAGCACTTTTAAATCCTATGACAGTCAGCATTGGTGTGGCGTGTTCAATTGATGGCAAATTAAGTGGAAAGGAATTGATTACATTAGCTGATGAAGCGTTATATGAAGTCAAGCGAGATAAAAGAAATGCAGTACAGCTTGCCACGCATTAATTTATGGCGCATTTGCAATTAAAATCGCACGTTTAGGAGCTGGTAACCCTTCACACGTTAATGCAGAATTTTCTGGGTTCAAAAAATCCTTTAATGAATGAAAGCGCATCCAATCTGTGGTGTGTTGCTCCTCTGTTGATGTCAATGTAACATCAAGGACACGCACATTTTGAAATCCACAACGTTCTAACCAGCTCACTAATGTCGCGCAACTTGGTAAAAACCACACATTTCGCATTTGTGCGTAACGGTCTTTCGGCAATAATGTTTCACCTAATTCACCATCAATGACCAACGTTTCTAAAATTAGTTCACCGCCGCTTTTTAAACACTCGCGTAATTCAAATAAATGATCAATTGGCGAACGTCGATGATATAAAACTCCCATCGAAAACACAGTATCAAAACAATTTAATTTTGGCGGCAATGCTTCAATTCCGAGAGGTAACACGTCAATCGGCGCATTTTTATCATAAAACTGTTTGATGATTTGAAATTGCATCACATTCAAAAGCATTGGATCTATTCCAATCACTCGTTTTGCGCCAGTACCAAGCATTCGCCAACAGTGATAACCGTTGCCACAACCAACATCTAAAACCAGCCGATTTTTCAGCGGGGCAATATGATTTTCAAGTCGTTGCCATTTCCAATCGGATCGCCATTCAGTATCAATGTGAATGCCAAATAAATCATAAGGACCTTTGCGCCACGGACAAAAGGCTTGCAACTTTTCTTTCAGTTCGACTTGTAATTCTGATGGGATTTCATCAGCATTTCCCAGTTTCACTGTGTCGATAGAAATATCAAGAAACAACGGCGAAATTTTAGGTAAATTTTCAAGCTGATTTTGCCAACGAATCAAATCGCCGTGTTTTGTCGTATCGAATGCGTTTGCGAGTTGCTCAGGTAATAAATCCGCCCAAAATTCAACATTAGCGGCTTTTAAATCTTCGTATAAATTTGAATAATCCATTATTTCAACGCAATAAATGAAGCAAAATTAAAATACTGAAACCACAATTCGGCACTATTAAACCCTACTAATTTTAGACGATTTTGGTGGATAGCGAATGTTTCGGGAACGAGTACGTTTTCAAGCGCAGTACGTTTTTGACTAATTTCTAAATCGCTGTAGCCTTGCGATTTTTTGAATTCGTGGTGCAAGTCAATTTGCAATTCATGTTGCCGCGCGTCGTCAAAGGCTAATTTTTCAGAAATAATCAACGCGCCGTTTGGCAATAAACCGTCATAAATGTTAGCGAGCAATTTTTCGCGGTCTTCAACGGGCAAAAATTGCAACGTGAAATTCAAAACCACTATTGACGCATTTTTAATTTCTACATCTCGAATGTCAGCACATTGCAATTCAATCGGGATTTTTTCTGCTGTTAAGACGCTTTCAAATTTCGCTAACATTGCTGGCGAATTATCAACAGCAATAATTTTGCAATTTTTAACGTGGATATTTTGGCGCATTGAAAATGAAGCAGTGCCTAGCGAACAGCCTAAGTCGTAACAAACGCTATTCGGTTTTGCGAAACGCTCCGCTAATAAGCCAATTGCGGCAATCATAGTTTGATAACCTGGTACAGAACGCTGAATCATATCGGGAAAAACTTGTGCGACATTATCATCAAATGCAAAGCTATTGATTTGTCCGAGTGGTTGGCTGTAAAGCGAATCTTTAATTGAAGTCATTGAATATAAAAAAGGCGCAAAAATTAAATCTTTGCGCCGTAAAAGTGAATGTTGGTTTGAATCAAGAGTTTTTTAACGCTTCAGCATTGCGTTTTGCTAAACCGTCAATTACCGCATTAAGTGATCCATTGGTTTGAATTTCATCACTGAAAGTTGTGCGATAGTTTGTCACTAAACTTACGCCTTCAATCATGATGTCGTAAGCCTTCCAATCGCCGTTTGCTAAATACATTCTGTAATTAACCGCAATTGGTTGAATTCCAGGCTGCAAAACTTCAGTTTTTACGACAACTTTAGTTGCACCATCTTCCATTTCACTTGGTAAAAAACGCACTGACCATTCTTTAAATTCACTAAAAGCACGTGAATAAGTACGAACTAACAAGGTTTGGAATTCTTTTTTGAAGCGTTTTTGTTCATCAGGTGTCGCTGTTTTCCAAGCTTTACCTAAAACCAATGAAGAAATTTTGTCGAAATCCACATGCGGATTAATTGATTGGTCAACAAATTGGGTCACTTTGTTAAAATCTTTCAGGAAATTTTGATCCTGCATTTTTTGTTGTAATTTATCAGATGCTTCCGAAATAGCTTGCTGAGGCGCAGATAGCTCTCCTGCAAAAGCATGTGAAAGCGGCATAAAACCCAGGCATACTAGAAACAAAACAAATAAGGTATAGTGTTTAATTCTCATAAAAATCTCAAAAATAAGTACGAATAACATGGCACATTATAACATTAAATTTCCTAGCTCACGCATGAGACGAATGCGTAAAAATGATTTTTCACGTCGTTTAATGCGTGAAAACAAACTAACGGTCGATGATTTAATTTATCCCGTTTTCGTCATTGAAGGTGTAAATAAGCGCGAAAACATTGATTCAATGCCTGGTGTTGAACGCTTATCGCTTGATTTGTTGATTGAAGAAGCACGAGAACTCTATATTTTAGGTATTCCCGCGATTGCATTATTTCCTGTTGTTTCAGCTGAAAAGAAATCCGACAATGCAGTTGAAGCCTACAATCCGAACGGTTTAGTCCAACGAGCTGTTCGTGCTTTAAAAGAAGCTGTGCCAGAACTTGGAATTATCACCGACATTGCATTAGATCCTTTCACTTCACATGGTCAAGATGGCTTGATTAACACTGATGGTTATGTTTTGAACGATGAAACGATTGATGTTCTGGTGAAACAAGCCTTATCACACGCCAAAGCAGGTGCGGATATTGTTGCCCCTTCCGACATGATGGATGGGCGAATTGGTGCAATTCGAGAGGCATTAGAAAATAACAGTTACATTCACACCAAAATTTTGGCGTATTCCGCAAAATATGCGTCCAGTTTTTATGGACCTTTTCGTGATGCAGTAGGTTCAGCGGGGAATTTAGGTAAAGGAAATAAACACAGCTATCAAATGGATTGTGCGAATTCAGATGAAGCATTGCGTGAAGTGGCTTTAGATTTGCAAGAAGGTGCAGACATGGTAATGGTTAAACCAGGAATGCCATATTTAGATATTATTCGTCGTGTAAAAGATGAATTTGGTGTGCCGACGTTTGCCTACCAAGTCAGTGGTGAATATGCCATGCTCAAAGCCGCATCACAAAACGGTTGGTTAGACGAAAAAGCAGTTGTTTTAGAATCATTATTAGCGTTTAAACGCGCTGGTAGTGATGCAATTCTAACGTATTATGCAAAAGCAGTGGCGCAATGGTTACAGGATTAAGCCCGTTTCAAACTAGCTTAGACGAGTTTCATAGGTTAGAATTAACCTGATTATTTGTAATAATTATTCGGTAAAAGGAATAAAGCAAAATACGTTGTATCGCTTTGAATTACCAACGGATATACGATAAAGTTTTTAAACTACTAGAGGAGTTTGCTCCGTGAAAAAAATAAAGCAACTGTTCGCTGGTGTTTCTTTCGCCGCCCTTGGGCTGCAAAGCGCACATGCGGATTATGCACTTAACTTAATGGAAGGGGTCACGAAAGTCAGTCATGACATTTTTGACTTGCACATGCTTATTTTATGGGTGTGTGTGTTTATTGGGATTGCCGTTTTCGGCACTATGTTTTATTCGATGTACTATCATCGTAAATCGAAAGGACATAAAGCTGCTAATTTCCATGAAAATACAACCGTCGAAATTATTTGGACAATTATTCCAACAATCATCTTAGTTGCAATGGCGATTCCAGCCACGAAAACAATGATGGAATTGGATAATGTTCAAAATTCTGATATGTCGATTAAAGTCACTGGAAAACAATGGTATTGGGATTACGAATACCTTGGAACTGGTGTGCATTATGAAAGCCATTTAGATGCTATGAGTGAAAAAACGCATCGTGATGGTTCTGACCCACATGGCGTTCCACATTATTTGTTAAATGTAGATAAACCATTGGTTGTACCAGTTGGTAAAAAAATCCGTTTCGTTTTCACTTCTGCTGATGTTATCCATTCTTGGTGGGTACCTGATTTAGGATGGAAAAAAGATGCAAATCCAGGTTTCATTAATGAAGCATGGACACAAGTTGATAAACCAGGTACTTACCGTGGTCAATGTACTGAACTTTGTGGACGCGATCATGGCTTCATGCCTATCGTTGTTATCGCAATGGAACAAGGTGATTACGATAAATGGGTAGAAACAACTTTAGCAAAACAAAATGAAAAACCTGATTTAAGCGATTTATCGCGTGAACAGTTAATGGCAAATGGTGCAGCAGTTTATTTAAAAAATTGCGTATCGTGCCATCAAATTGATGGAGCAGGCGCACCAGGTGATTATCCTGCATTGCGTGGCAGTGCAAAAGTCAACGCGGGCATCGATCCTTTGATTGGTTTCTTGCAAGCTGGTACAAGCAAAATGCCTTCATTTGCTAAGTTGAAAGACAACGAATTAGCGGCAGTCATTACTTACATTAGAAATGCGCCTGAACTCGGCAATAAAGTTGGTGACGAAATTCAACCAAAAGCTATTACGCCCGTTTATGACGATGAGTGATAAATAACGGTTTCTCGTCTTTATTCTTTTTTATTTAATGAGGTAAAAATATGTCTGCTGTAACAGCTGAACATGGACACGATGATCATCACGATGATCACGCCCACGGTCCTGCAAAGGGCTGGTTGCGTTGGATAATTACCACCAACCATAAAGATATTGGTACGTTGTATTTGTTGTTTGCGCTGGCGATGTTTTTTGTCGGTGGTGCGATGGCGATGATTATTCGTGCTGAATTGTTTGAACCTGGAATGCAATTTGTAGATCCAAAATTCTTTAACTCGATGACCACCATGCACGCGCTGGTAATGGTTTTCGGCGCAGTTATGCCAGCGTTTGTGGGTTTGGCAAACTGGATGATTCCAATGATGATTGGTGCGCCTGATATGGCGTTACCACGCATGAACAACATGAGTTTTTGGTTGTTAGTTTCAGGTGTTTTGTTGTTGGCTTCTACGTTATTTATGGAAGGCGGCGCACCTGCTGGCGGTTGGACGTTATATCCACCGTTAGTTTTGCAAACTGGCAAAGCATTACCATTTGCAATTTTCTCGGTGCATTTGTTAGGTATTTCTTCAATTTTGGGCGCGATTAACATCGTTGCAACGATTTTGAATATGCGTGCGCCTGCAATGCCGTTGATGAAAATGCCAATGTTTGTTTGGACTTGGTTGATTACAGGTTTCTTGTTAATCGCAATTATGCCTGTATTTGCTGGCGCGGTAACAATGTTGTTGACGGATAAATTCTTCCACACCAGCTTCTTCGATGCAGCAGGTGGCGGCGATCCTGTTCTTTATCAACACATTTTCTGGTTCTTCGGGCACCCAGAAGTTTATGTTATGATTTTGCCAACATTCGGTGTCGCTTCAACAATTATTCCAGTGTTTGCGCGTAAGCCTTTATTTGGTTACAGCTCAATGGTTTATGCGACAGCATCAATCGCGTTTTTGTCATTCATCGTTTGGGCGCATCACATGTTCACCGTTGGTATGCCAATTTCAGGTGAGTTGTATTTCATGTATGCAACCATGTTAATTGCGATTCCAACAGGCGTAAAAGTATTTAACTGGACTGCAACGATGTGGAAAGGTGCAATGACATTTGAAACACCGATGTTATTTTCGATTTCGTTTGTTGTGTTGTTCACATTAGGCGGTTTCACAGGTTTGATGATGGCGGTTGCGCCAGTCGATTTCCAGTATCACGACACTTATTTCATTGTGGCGCATTTTCATTACACACTTGTTCCAGCATCAGTTTTCATTTTGATGGCGGCAGGTTACTACTGGATGCCTAAATGGACGGGTCACATGTATAACGAAAAAATCGGACAATTGCATTTTTGGTTGTCTGCGATTTCGGTGAACATTTTGTTTTTCCCACAACATTTCTTGGGATTAGCAGGTATGCCACGTCGTATTCCTGATTACGCGATTCAATTTGCGGATTGGAACATGATTTCAAGTATTGGTGGTTTTATCTTCGGTGCGAGCCAATTGTTGTTCCTTTGGATTGTGGTTGACACAATTAAAGGCGGAACAGGCGAAAAAGTGAGCAACGAAGTTTGGGAAGATGCACATAAACACGGTTTGGAATGGACTTTACCATCTCCACCGCCTTATCACACTTTCTCAACACCACCTGCTGTGATTCCTTGCGATCACGATTAAGGTCAAAATGTCGAGACGTGTTTTTTCGCGTCTCGACGTTGAATTGAGTCGATTATGACGATAAAACAAAAAAATATCTTAACGGCGGTGGTGCTACTCACCATTGCTACTACGATTTACGTTATGGCAGTTATTCAAGCGATTTCACGATGAATGACGATGTTAAAGTAAAAAATAAAAAGTTAGGGCAAAAACTAGCCATCATTGCAGTTGCGATGTTTGGTTTTGGCTATGCACTTGTGCCGCTTTACGATGTACTTTGTGAATGGAAATGGATTGAGCGTGATCGCCCTGATGCGATTAAAGCCATTCCTGAAACCGCTTACACGGTCGATGTGAATCGTAATGTTAACGTGGAGTTTATGACCTCGTTAAATGAAAACACGCCAATGATTTTTAGTTCGGAAATGCCACAGTTATTGGTGCATCCAGGCGAATATCACACGATTAATTTTTATGCTGAAAATAAGACGGATAAAACGATGGTTGCGCGAGCAATTCCAAGTTTTTCACCCGCTTTAACTAGTACTTATTTTGAGAAGGTTGAATGTTTTTGTTTTTCGGAACAGATATTTGCACCACATGAAAAGAAAATAATGCCGATGCGTTTTGTAGTGAATCCTGCGTTACCGCCTGATTACGAAACGATTACGTTGTCCTATACTTTTTTTGATAACACTGAAACAGCCGTAAAAAAATAACAAGGGGAAGTTTATGTCTACAAGTAACGCTACTTATTACATCCCACACAAAGCGACGTGGCCTGTACTGGCGACAGCAGGTTTTCTAACAACGTTGGTGGGATTTGCAAATTATCTTAATGGTTCATCTATCGGCTCGGTGCTGATGATTGCTGGGCTAGTAATTTTGGTGGTGATGTTGGCAGGTTGGTTCACACTGCAAGCTACTGAAAGTGAAACTGGAATTTACAATCACGGTGTCGGCGTATCTTATCGCATGGGCATGATGTGGTTTATTTTTTCAGAAATTATGTTTTTCGCCGTTTTCTTTGGCACTTTATGGTACACCCGTAATTTATCGGTGCCTTGGTTAGGTGGTGCGGGTTCAAACGTGGCAACACATGAAATGTTATGGTCTGGTTTTAACGCTACATGGCCGACAAATGGTCCTGGTAATGTCGGTGGACATTTTGAGCCGATGGGCGCATTTGGTTTGCCTTTACTGAATACATTATTGCTTTTAAGTAGTGGCGTGACGTGTACTTGGGCGCATCATGGTTTAATTGCTAAAAACCGCAAACAATTGATTCAAGGTTTAATTGCAACTGTTGGTTTAGGTTTTGCATTTGTACTTTGTCAAGCATTTGAATATCACGAAGCGTATACCGAAATGGGCTTAACATTAGGTTCAGGTATTTACGGTTCAACGTTCTTTATGTTGACAGGTTTTCATGGTTTCCACGTTTGCGTGGGGGCAATTATTCTAAGCGTGGTTTTATTCCGTAGCGCGAAAGGTCATTTCACACCAGAAAATCACTTCGCATTTGAAGCTGCTGCATGGTATTGGCATTTTGTTGACGTGGTTTGGTTGGGCTTGTTTATTTTCGTTTATTTAATGTAAATCGAAAATTTTTAACCATTAAAAAAGCCCGTTTCGGTAAAAAAACGGGCTTTTTTTGTGTCATTTATTACAACGAATTTACTGCATTTAATTCTATAAATGCTTGCTCGATTCGCGCCACCATACTGATTTGACTGGCACGTTGCCAAACACGCGGGTCATAGTATTTTTTATTCGGTTTGTCGTCACCGTCTGGATTTCCGATTTGACCTTGTAAATAGCCTTCGTTAGTTTTGTAATAATCCATTACTCCCGCCCATGCTGCCCATTGTGTATCGGTATCGATGTTCATTTTGATAACGCCGTAACCAATTGCTTCTTCAATTTCAGCAGCTGACGACCCAGAACCACCGTGAAATACAAAATCCAAACTATTCGTCGGTAAACCAAATTTTTCTGAAACGTGAGTTTGTGAATCACGCAAGATGGTTGGTGTGAGTTTCACATTTCCTGGTTTATAAACACCGTGAACATTGCCAAATGATGCTGCAATCGTAAAACGTGGACTAATTTTAATGAGTTGTTCATAAGCATACGCGACATCTTCTGGCTGTGTGTAAAGTGCGTCTTGGTGCAAATGGCTATTGTCCACACCATCTTCTTCACCCCCAGTGCAACCGAGTTCGATTTCTAACGTCATGCCTATTTTGCTCATGCGTTCCAAATAATGCCCACAAACTTCAATATTTTCGTGCAAAGATTCTTCCGACAAATCCAACATGTGCGAACTAAAAAGCGGTTTTCCTGTTGCTGCAAAGTGTTTTTCACCTTCGTCCAACAAACCATCAATCCACGGTAATAATTTTTTCGCAGCGTGGTCGGTGTGCAAAATAACAGGTACACCATAATGTTTTGCAACGCAGTGAACATGTTGTGCGCCTGCAATTGCGCCTAAAATTGCGCCTTGCTGACCTTCAAGTTTTAAACCTTTTCCCGCGACAAATTGCGCGCCGCCGTTTGAAAATTGCACAATTACCGCAGATTTCGATTTTGCCGCTGCTTCTAAAACGGCATTAATTGAATCACTATTCACTACATTAACAGCAGGCAATGCTATTTTATTGGCTTTGCAAAATGCGAAAATCTTTTGTACGTCGTTGCCAGTTACTACACCTGGGCTAACAATATCTAATAATTTTTGAACCATAAGAATCTCCAGTTAAAACAGTGAAAAATTGAAATGAATAATAGGCGTGAATTTATCGACGCAGTTTAATCATAACGGCTTTCGGCTTAAACACAATCGGCGTTCAAAACGGATATAATGAAACCCTAAATTTTTTAACCAAAAGCGAGTTGATTATGTGCTTAGCCGTTCCCGCCAAAATTGTAAGTTTAAACGCCGCTGATGATGATTTATTTCGTACTGGAAATGTTGATTTTTCAGGCGTTCAAAAAGAAATCAGTCTCGCTTATGTTCCTGAAGCTCAGATTGGTGATTATGTGATTGTTCATGCAGGTTTCGCCCTGTCTATTCTCGACGAATCAGAAGCCTTAGCGAGTTTGCAAGCCTTTCAAGATTTGGCTGGTTTTCAGGCAAATTTATGAACTACACACAAGCGTTTCGGAATCCAGAACTTGCACAAAAATGGGTTAGCGCAATTAAATCACTGACCACAAAACGCTGGCGAATTATGGAAGTGTGTGGCGGTCAAACGCACAGCATTATTAAATACGGCATTGACCAATTGCTTGCTGATGACATTGAATTAATTCATGGTCCTGGTTGTCCCGTATGCGTCACGCCATTAGCCTACATCGACAAAGCCTTAGCGATTGCGACGCAGCCAAATGTGATTTTTTGTTCGTTTGGCGATATGTTGCGTGTGCCAAGTTCACACCAAGATTTATTGAGTTTAAAAGCACAAGGTGCGGATATTCGGATTGTGTATTCGCCATTAGATGCGCTGACGATTGCTGAACAATCGCCCGATAAAGAAGTGGTTTTTTTTGGCGTGGGGTTTGAAACGACTGCGCCAACGACAGCATTGGCAGCGTATCAAGCAAAGCTAAAACATCTTCAAAACTTTTCATTATTAATTTGCCACGTTCGCGTTCCACCTGTAATGCAAGCATTATTGGCGACAGAAAATTATCGTGTGCAAGGTTTTTTGGGGGCAGGGCATGTTTGTTCGATTATGGGGTTTCATGAATATGCGCCGATTAGCTTGCAACACAAAATGCCGATTGTCATTACAGGATTTGAACCTGTTGATATTTTGCAAGGCATTTATGGTTGTGTGAAACAGCTCGAAGAAGGGCGTTTTGTAGTCGAAAATCAATATGCCCGAATCGTCAAAGAAGCGGGGAATTTACCTGCCCAAGCCTTGATGCAAAAAGTATTTAACGTCGTGAATCGAAATTGGCGCGGATTGGGTGAAATTGCAAACAGCGGTTTGGCGTTAAGTACAGAATATGACGAGTGGAATGCTGAAAATCGTTTTTCAGTGGGTGAAATTAACACGTTAGAGCCTATCGAATGCAGAAGCGGTGACGTATTACAAGGATTGATAAAACCTGTCGAATGTGCGGAATTTGGTAAAAACTGCACACCAGAACATCCACTTGGTGCGACAATGGTTTCCACGGAAGGCGCATGTGCAGCGTACTATCGTTACAGACAAATATAAAAATTATAAAATTGCATTCACTTTTTAGGAGGGCTTACCATCATGCCTATGAACACTGGATTTTTACTTCAATTTATTCAGCTTGCCTCACCATTTTGGCAATCCGAAAATAAAACCACCATTCGCCGCTTAACGTTGGCGTTATTTGCTTTAACGCTGATTCAAATTGTAGTCGCTGTTGTTATTACTGAATGGAGCGCGAACTTATTTAATGCGCTTGAGCAGCGTTCAATGTCGGGCGTATTGACACAAGTCGGAATGATTGTTCTGATTTTTATTGCCAATATCGCGGTGACAGTGACACATTTTAAAGTGAAGCGAACATTGCAGCTTGATTGGCGAAATTGGCTTACTGCCAAGTTAATTGCTCAATGGATGAGTGACGGACGACATTATTTGGTAACACATATTCAAAGTGAAAATACTGCGAGTAATCCTGATGGGCGAATTGCTGAAGATGTTCGTATTGCGACAGAATCGGCAATTGATTTAGCACATTCTTTAATTTTTTGTTTATTGCTTTTGGTCAGTTTTAGCAAAATTTTGTGGACATTATCTGGCGTTATTACGCTAGATTTTGGACTTTTTGAAATCCCAATTCACGGGCATTTAGTTTGGTTAGCAATGCTTTATGCAACAGCTGCATCTATATTGGGCTGGTGGATTGGTCGTCCATTAACTCAAGCAACAAATAATCGTCAAAATGTCGAAGCAAATTTTCGATTTGGTTTAGTTAATGCGCGTGAAAATTCTCTCGCTATTTCATTGGTACATGGTGAACACACAGAGCAAAAGCGTTTTTACGAACTTTTTAACGATATTATTGATGCTTGGAAACGACAAACAGATGCTTGGTCACATATTTTTATGTTCTCGTCTGGGCATTCGGTTTTATTAATGGCATTTCCCATTTTAGTTTCCGCCCCACGATTTGTGCTGGGTAGCATTTCTTTAGGTGGGCTAATGCAGTCAGCACAAGCCTTTCAGCAAATGGCTTCAGCATTATCTTGGCCAGTGGATAATATGGCGAAAATCGCTGAATGGCGGGCTTCAGTAGAACGAGTTTTAAGTTTAGTTCATGCCTTAGACACATTAGAACAAGAAATTGTTTATCGCGATCCACATCGAATTCAACGCATTCAAACTGACAAGCAAGTATTGAAATTAAAAGACTTGTGCATTGTTCGTTTAGATGGCGTGGTTTGTATGCACAAAATAAATTTAGACATCAAAATGGGCGAACGCATTTTAATTGTTGGCAATGCGTTTACAGGTTCAAAACTCTTTAAGGCAATCGTCGGCTTTTGGCCTTGGGGCGAAGGAAAAATTGAATTACCTAATGATGAAGTCGTTTTTGTTCCGCCACGTCCATATTTACCAATCGGCACGTTACGCGCTGCTATTTGTTATCCGCTCACTGTTTCAGAAATAAACCAAAATGAATTAGTAGAAAAAATGGCGGAAGTTGGTTTGACCGATTTGTGTGAAAACTTGGATGAAAATGTTGAAAGTTGGGATGCAACGTTGTCACGCGAACAACAGCAGCGGTTAGGCATTGTGCGGTTGTTGTTACAAAAACCAAAATGGATTTTATTGCAACAAGCATTTGACTCGCTCGATTCAGATGATGAAATTGCAATGTTGCGTTTAATTTGCCAAGAATTACCGAAATCGGCGATTTTAACAATTACACATGAATCACGCGCCGAAGCCTTTCATCAGCGCAAAATTACTTTATAACGAGGTGTTTTCCATGACAAAAAAAATAGAACAAGCACGCGGTAAAAAATTGCGTGGTGTAAATTTAGGTGGCTGGCTGGTGTTAGAAAAATGGATGACACCGAGCATTTTTGAAGGTTTGGACGCGACCGACGAAACCACGTTTTGTGCTGAATTAGGTGATAAAGCAGACACGGTTTTAAAAGCGCATTGGAACAGTTTTATTACGCACGATGATTTTCAATGGTTGTCGGAACGCGGCGTTAACGCGGTTCGTATTCCGATTGGACATTGGATTTTTGGCGCGGATTATCCCTATCATCGCAGTTACGGCGAGCATAAACATCCGTTTGTGGTTGGTGGCATTGAGATTTTAGATAAAGCCTTTGATTGGGCGGAAGAATTTGGCTTAAACATCGTCGTTGATTTGCACGCTGCACCTGGTTGTCAAAATGGTTTTGATAATGGCGGCATTAAAGATGTGTGCGAATGGCACACGGAAGAAGTTTATTTAAAGCATTCGCTGAATGTGTTGGAAAAACTTGCAGAACGTTATTCAAATCGTCCTGCATTGCACGCGATTGAAGTGTTAAATGAACCGCGTTGGGACGTGCCGACCGATTATTTGAAAAATTACAACACGCTGGCTTATCAACGCATTCGCCAACATTGTTCACCCGATAAAGTGGCAGTGGTTTTTCATGATGGATTTCGTTCGTTTCGTGAATATATTGGTTTTATGCCAGAACCTGAATTTCAAAATGTCGTTTTCGATATGCACCGTTATCAATGTTTTGACCGCACCGATATTGATTCGGATATTTACACGCATATTCACAAAGCCAGCGGCGAATGGAAACAAGAAGCGGATGATGTTATTCATGAGTTAAAACAGCAAACGTATTTGGGTGAGTGGAGTTTGGGATTAGATTTAAAAGTGGTGTCACTTTGGGCGGAAGGTCCTTTTAATCATGCGTTAGAAACGATGGATGATTTTCAAATGAATGTCGCTTATCGTGGTTATGCGGCGGCTCAATTGGCGACGTTTGAAAAATATCTTGGTTGGTTTTTTTGGAGTTATAAAACCGAAACAACGCCCGCGTGGTGTTTTCGAGATTGTGTGAGTAACGGTTGGTTGCCAAATAAATTCGACTAATCCAAAACGCCATCGACGTAAAACCAGCGTCCAGCAATTTTCTTGAAACGGCTGATTTCGTGCATCAGCCGTATTTCATTATCCTGAACATAAAACGCGTTAAATTCCACTCGACCTTTATCATCTTTTGCACCGCCTTTTTTGCAGTTCAAAATTTCCAGTTTGTTCCACGTTGTATTATCTTGCGAAAAATCGAGTTGTTTTGGTCGCGTGTTTTTGTGCCATGTCATTAGCAAATAATCAGAATTCTTAAAAACATACGCGCTGTAACGTGATCGCATTAACGCTTCGGCTGTAACAGGTAAATCTGCGCCAACATGAAATGGTTGGCAACATTCGGTGTAATTTTGATTTGAGCCACAAGGACAAAAATTTGAATTAGAAGTCGTCATTATTATTTTCTTCAATACCTTTCCACTGTGTTTCGGTTACGGGCAAAATTGATAACCGATTTCCGCGTTGCACTAATTGAAAATCAGCTAATTCAGTTCGTTTTTTTAGTTCATGTAACGTAATGGTGCGTTCAAATTTCCGCACAAATTGCACATCAACGCGCCACCAACGTGGCTTTTCAAGGGTGCTTTTTGAATCGAAATACGGACTTTTTTCATCGAATGCGCTGTCATCAATATAAGCGGAATTTACGATTTTCATTATGCCAACAATGCCTGCTTCTTTGCAGTTTGAATGATAAAAAAAGGCTAAATCGTCACATTCCATTTCACGCATAAAATTTCGCGCTTGATAATTTCGCACGCCTTCCCATGGCTCAATTTGATTAGGACGCGCCATTAAATCATCAATACTGAATACATTTGGTTCAGATTTCATTAGCCAGAATCGCATCGTTATTTCGCCAAGTAAGTATAAGAATTTAAACCCGCAAGTAATTCACTTTCATAATTTTGTTTTTCTAAATCAGTTAAATCGCTAGCTGCTAATTTTTCCCGATAGGCTTGCATCAATTCGTCACTGCTGATGTGAACGTAATCCAACAGTTCTGAAACGTCTTCGCCTTCTTGCAAATCTTCAAAATGATAACCGTCGTTGTCCAACTTAATGTTAATCGAATGCGTGTCGCCAAATAAATTGTGCATATCACCTAAAATTTCTTGATACGCGCCCAACATAAAAAAGCCAATCAAATACGGTTTTTCCGAGTCGATTTCATGAATCGGCAAGGTGTTTTCTAAATTCTGCCCATCAATATAACAATCAATTCGACCGTCCGAATCGCAAGTTAAATCTTGAATTACCGCACGGCGAGTTGGTGTTTCGTTTAAACGATGAATCGGCATAATCGGGAAAATTTGGTCAATTCCCCACACATCTGGCAACGATTGAAATAACGAAAAATTACAGAAAATTTTGTCCGCCAATTTTTCATTTAATTCATCTAAAATCGTTTCTTCACTTTGATTTTGTGGATTTAATTGCGTTTGAATTTTTTGGCACAATAGCGCGTACATATTTTCTGCTTGCGCTAAATTTGCTAATGAACATTGGTCTTGAGCGAATCTTTCACGCGCTTGCGCTAAATCAAAATGCGCGTCGTGATACGCTTCGACAGGATTTTGAATAGTGAGTAATTTTTCTAATTCGGCTTCATTGCGATAAATCGATTCGATGTCTGTCACGTCAGTAATTAACACAGCATGATGCGCGGTCAAAGCCCGTCCCGATTCTGTAAAAATATCGGGTTGCGGCACATTTTTTTCAGCGCAAACTTCGGCAAAACCTCGCACGATATTAAGCGCGTATTCATTCAAACTGTAATTTATTGACGATTCGCGACGTGATTTACTGCCATCGTAATCCACACCTAAACCACCGCCCGTATCAACAATTTGAATCGCCGCGCCTAAACGGTGTAATTCCACATAAAACTGTCCAGCTTCTTTAAGGGCGATTTTAATATCGTGAATGTTGGCAATTTGTGACCCCATGTGAAAGTGCATCAATTTTAACGCACCCAACATATTAGCTTGTTTCAAGCGTTCAACGAGTTGTAAAAGTTCATGCGCGTGCAACCCAAATTTTGATTTTTCTCCGCCACTGTTTTGCCATTTTCCCGCGCTGATACTCGATAAACGTACTCGCACGCCCATTTGTGGCATCACGTTTAATTTTGCGGCTTCGTCAATAATCAATTCAAGCTCAAGCGGTTTTTCAATCACTAAATTGACATTCAAGCCCATTTTCAAACCAATCAACGCCAATCGAATATACGCGCGATCTTTGTAACCATTGCAAACAATCACGCCGTTTTTGGATTTCGATAACGCCATAATCGCCAATAATTCTGGCTTACTTCCCGCTTCTAAACCGATATTTTCCGCCGCTAAAATACCTTCAACGACTTTCCGTTGTTGATTTACTTTAATTGGATAAACGGGCGTGTAACTGCCTTGATAGTTCAACGTTTTACGCGCTTTTTGAAATGCGGCATCTAAACGTGTGGCGCGATCTTTTAAAATATCGGTAAAACGAACCAAAACAGGCAATGATAAATTTTTATCATTCAACGATTGCGCGATTTCGTATAAATCAATTTCAATCGTTTTATCTGCGCTGGGTTTGACGCACACATTTCCTTTTTCATTGATTGAAAAATAACCGTCACCCCATGAATCGATAGCATAAGTTTCAGCAGATTTTTTGAGTATTTGATTCATGGGTTTTCCTCTGTCTTGGCTTGTAAAAATTCTAAAATATCTTCGTTTTGCACACGGTTATAAATCGTTTCAACTGAGAGCGTTAAATCAATCGATTCAAAGGTTACGTCATCACCTAAAAAATAGCGTTCTGAAATCCAATTGTTGTTTCGACGACATACTTCGACTTCCGCAAAATCTTGTTCGATTAGAACGTATTCTTGCAAACTTGGTAGGGTTTTGTAAGCAACCATTTTGATAGTTTGATCTGTTTTGCGGGTATTTTTTGATAAGACTTCGACGATGATTAGCGGTTTGTCGGTGTAGTAATCGTGACCATTTTCATCGTCGCAAGCGACTAAAATGTCGGGATAGAAAAATTTATTATTCACTTTGACTTTCATATCGGCGGAAAAGGGAATGCAACGTGTTCCCTCTAATTGCGCCATGAATGCAAATAATACATTACTAGTCACCAAGTTATGACTACGACTTGCACCTGCCATTGCCCACACTTCACCTTCAATATATTCGTGTCTAATTTCGCTGATTTTTTCACCTTCCAAATACTCATCTTCGCTAATGTAATTTACCGCATATTTTAAATTCATAATTTTGTCCTTTTTGTCCGCAGGTTTTGCGGCGAAATTCTAACATAACACAGCATTCAAGAATTTTTGACGACAGTCGATATAAATCGCAGTTGTTGTAAAGTCGTGACTTAATTGCAATTTTGCAACAGAAGTAATGATTTTGTTGCGCTGTCACTAAAATGTCATTGTAAAGTCATTAAACTGTCATTTAATTTTTTTAATCTAACCCAAATTTTTTAACTTCTTCACTCATTTTGAGAAACTCATGAAATTATCAAAACTCACTTTGGCAGTTGCTACAGTTTTAACTGCAAGTTTCACAACTTCAGCATTTGCAATGGTTTTATACGTTGATAGTAAAACCAAACAACTTTATACCGAAGCAGGTCCAGGCAGACAAATCTTAGGTTCATTTGAACAAGTTCAAGAAGGCGTGCCAGTCAAAAGTGGCGGCGATGTTTCTGAATTACGCAGCAAGTTAGAATTACAAGACAACCAAATCAAAGCGTTAGAAGAACACGCAAAAGCCTCTGAAGAAGAAGGCGTTGTCGAAATCAAAAAAGACGGCGGTATCGAATTCAAAAGCCGTGACGGTAATTTCAAAATGGCAATCAACGGACGTATGCAAGTTGATTCGCAAATGAACGTAAATCAAGATTTGCCTGGTTCGGGTGGTGGTGCAGCAAACAATCCATTGGGTAGCGGATATGCGGCAGGTGCCTCTGGAATGCCAGCAACATTAAACGACGGCGCAACGCTTCGCCGCGCTCGTTTAGGCGTAGAAGGTACTTTTTTTAAAAATACCGATTACAAATTTGAATACGATTTTACTCGTGGTAACGGTCTAAATGCTGGCGGTATTACAGATGCTTATGTTAGACAGAATTTCTCAAAACCATTTTCGATTAAATTCGGTGCGTTTAAAGAACCATTCAGTATGGAAGAAGCAACCAGCAACCGTTACACCACATTCATTGAACGTAACATGATGGTTAACACTTTCGTTGATAATTTGAACACTTACAAAGTGGGTGTTGGCGCGAACTATGCGGAAGAACGTTGGGGTGTAGCAACGTCTTTCCAAACAGAAGGCGTTGGTGGTTATAACGCATACGGTAATAACTCGCTTACAGGCAGTACAGGAAGTGCGATCAATGCTAACGGTGGTGTTAATCGTAACAATGGTGGCGGTGATACAAGCTGGGAAGTTAACGCGCGTGTTATGGGTACGCCATGGATGGAAAGTAAAACGAAATTTTTACATTTAGGCACATCTGGCTCATACATCAGTGTTAATAATAACTACAAAGCGGACGGCTCCTACAGCAATGGCGGAATTAACTTTGCTAACGGCATTGGTAGCAACGTAGATCGTTCGGGTATATTAGGAACTGGCAATATGACCTGTACCATTGCAAGAGGTGCTGTTGCTAGCACTTGTGCAGGCGGCGTGACAGCCGATAGACAAGTGAATCATTTGACACGTTACGGCGCGGAATCTGCATTAGTTTATGGACCTTTCTCTGCTCAAGGCGAATACATCCAAACGGATATTTCAGGTGCGGGTTATCATGATGAATCACTCAGTGGTTACTACACTTATGCGACTTATTTCTTAACAGGCGAATCGCGTGCTTATAAAAGTTCAACAGGTGCTTGGGACAGAATCAAACCAACACGCAATTTTGATATGAAAGGCGGTTGGGGTGCATGGGAAGTTGCAACAGGTTATGATTCAATCAACTTGAATGATGGCGTGATTAAAGGCGGTCGTGTATCAACCGCTAAATTGGGTGTGAATTGGTATCCAAACCCCCACATGCGCGTCATGGCTAACTATCTTCATGCGTTGGACATTAACACTGTAGGTTCTGCTGCTGGCGCACAAAGCCAAGCCTTCAACAACGCTGATTTAGACATCATCGAAACTCGCGTTCAGTTAGATTGGTAAGTTAAAAAGTTAAGTTCATAGCCTGATGCCTCGCTGATTTCAAATCAGCGGGGCTTTTTTTTGCCTTTTAAAAGCCCCACTTTAAAAAATGGAGCTTTTTTAAATCGATTGAGGACGTAACATTGATGTTTTGCCCACCATAATATCGAGTGTTTTTCTTAAACGAGTAAATACAGATTCTTGAATATATGGGATATTATGTTTTTCACATACCGCTTTTACACGCACTTGTGCTTGCTGATATTGGCTTGCTGCCATTTCTGGCCACAAATGATGTTCAATCTGATAATTTAACCAACCGTGTAAAAAATCTAACGTGTTAGTGCCATTCGGATAATTAACCGAACCAACAATTTGGCGTAAATAAAATTCACCTTTACCTTTTGCTTTTGCATCAAACATCATCACGTCTTCACCTGTATGATTTGGACCAATAACTAAGAATGAATGCAAATTGGTAAATACTTCTGCCATTAAAACGTTAATAAAAACATTCGTTGCAGCAATGGCACTTATTGGTAAAAACAACAGTGGAATAATTGCAAATTGGACAATGCCATAAGGCAGCATACAACTTAACCACAAATCTTTTCCTTCTGGCTTTAACGGGTTCCACATATCTAATCGTGAAACTTTATTACGCATTCCCGCCGCTTCTTTCGCTTGAATGGCGCGATATTCTGTCAATGTCGAAGAAGCGTAATAAATAATTTTCCAACTTGCCGCCATAATCGCCAATAAAGCATAACGTCCCCATGTTGGAATGTTGGAATTGCGTAATGCTTCCATATTAAATTCAACTTGATCAGGATCGACTTCTTCGCCTAAATGATAATGGTGGATATTATTATGTTCGACATCCCATGCGGCAGGATAAATCCAATCTAACCAATCAAAATAACGTCGCCAACCTTTTGCAAAACCTTTGCTGGTGTAGCGTTCAGGAATGCCTTCAATTTTGTCATAACCCCGATGTAAAACATGATGGGCAACGGTAGTCCAGCGAGTAAAATTGCCCTGACTAATGAGGTAAGCCGAAATTGGATTCGGAATAATCCATGCAGTGGCATAACCCAACGTCGTGCAAATGCGCCCCCAACTTTCTATTTTTCTAAGATGTTCAAAGTCGCTGATGTTGGTTTTACCCAAAATATCACGTTGAATTTCATCAATGTCTTTTGCGAGTTGATCTCTATCAACTGCATGGTATTGTTCTATACTCAAAACTTCCCTCTCTGTTTACCGCAATGGCTTGAATTTCAAATGATTCAAATCCGTTAATTTGAACGCAGAATTTTAAACACTAAGTTCAATTTTTGCGCTATTTTTTTAATTTCTTGTTTTCGATAGTCCCTACAAACCAATGCAGGTAAGCCAATTTTATGCAAAATTGGTAATTAAAGTTACTTGATTTTCAACAACTTTTCAAAATCGAGATGGCGTTTATTTTTACGTATCCTATTGATTTTATTGCCTGCACTGGTTTGCAGGGACTACCCAACTAACGAATCTCCTGCATTTGTTAACGCTGCAATTCGGTCTTCTAGGCTCGCAAATCTTTGTTTCATCTTTCTGTTATGGCTTCATGCTGTGATTGTTTAGTAGAATATCAAAAAAAGTGGTTGTTTTGAATTATTAGAGGTGACCATAACCCACGTCCTTTTCATGCGTAATGGCATAGGTATCCGTTTTGTTCGCGTGCTTGTAATTCAGATGCGACCAGTCATGAATGCACAACGCATAGTCCGTGCAATGTGTGGCTATCCCTTCATGTGCCGCTGCCATCAGCGGATTTTGAAGCATCGATAAGCTCACCTTTTTATTTGCATAAAACCGCCATGCCGCTTGAGTGCTGGCAAAGCTACTTATTTTATTGGGAATCGCTTTTAAGCCCGCACTTAGTTTTTCGCTAGCATTGGTATGTTCCATTACTAACTGATCATAGCGATTGGCTAATCTCGGCTCTACGCCCGTTAATCTTTTTTAAAATCATTGCCTATCATCCTATTTTTCGGAAAACTTGTGTAGATACTTATGGTAGTGTATCAGCATAATTTTGAGCTGAAGAGGCTAAATTGTTAGACCATGTAACGGGTGCAGTTTTAACAGTGCTACGCCATTTGTTGTGGCTATTTATCATGTCCTGTTGTTCAGTACCCATTGAAATGGTGGACATACAAGCACTTGTTAAAATAATAATGCCAAATTTCTTAATTTTTGTTTGTATATTCATAGGGTTAATTATAACATAAACTTTAATACTAAATAACAAGTTTGCTTATAAACATGAAAACTATCTCAATTATTGGACAAAAAGGCGGCACTGGTAAAACGACAGTCACGTTAGCTTTAGCTGTTGCGGCTATGAAAGCTGGGAAGACAGTAGCTGTTATTGATCTTGACCCACAAACAACGGCTACTAACTGGTTTGACAGAAGAGAAACGGAAGATTCATTAACCGTTATCAGCTGTCAGGTAGCAAGGCTCAAATTCGTCCTAGAAACGGCGAAAAAAGAAAAGGTAGACCTAATCCTAGTCGATACCCCTGCAAAGAGTTCTGAGGCGAGTATTGAAGCCTCTAGGGTAGCTGATTTGGTATTGATACCCATGCGTCCTCAAATTTATGACTTAGAAACCTTAAACGCGATTCAAGACATTTTACGCATCACTGGTGAACCGAAAGCGTTTGTTGTTATCAATGCCGCACCTGTTCAAGGAAAACGGCACAGTGAAGCTAAAAACGTAGCAGAATCGTTAGGATTTAAAGTCAGTGATGTGGTTTTGTATTCTCGTGCTGTTTATGGTGATGCGGCTACTTTTGGTCAAACCGTAAGTGAATACCAACCAGACAGCAAAGCTGATTTAGAAGTTCAGGAACTTTACAAGTTCACTTACAAACTATTAAACAAGTAGGATTAGAACATGGCTACCAAGAAAAGTAATTTACAAAATGCGCTTCAACAACAAGCAAAAGGTCAAGTTATCGATGCACCTGTACCTATCACTCAAACACAACCTTCTAAAGTTTATAAACAACCTAGTCGAGTAGGTAAGACTAATATCACGGGTTATTTTGTTCCTGCTGTTAAGTCGTCATTTCGGATGATTCAAACTAAACACCCTGAAAAAAAAATTCAAGATTTGTTGGGTGAAGCATTGAATGATTTATTTGCAAAATATAACGTCCCTCAAACTGCCCAATTGGACGAGTAATTGATAGCCAAAATGGGGGTAAATTAGTCGCCCTGAATTTTGCAAAAAAATAGGTCATTTTCTTTTTTGTATATTTTAATTGTTTTATACTTGTTTTAAGCCTTTTTTTCGATATAAAAAACAATGACTTCAGATCCAATTATGGGGGGTGCGATTAAAAGTGTGGGGAATTTAGTAGAATATCGTTATTTAAATTGACAGAAACCATGACTAAAAACGACCAAATTTTCCTCAACCGCCTAAATGAACATCCAGAACTGCGTGAACGAATGGAAGGACTTTT